>JAEVYW010000130.1 GCA_023392555.1 Pseudomonadota bacterium
TGACGATCGACCCCGGCCGAGCCGCTGTCTTCCCGGGCTGAAGCAGGGCGCAGGCCGGGCGTATCGCCGCCCTAACGCGGGTCCGTCGCTTCGCGCGCATTTCGAAGGGTGGTGGCGGAGCGGGAGGAAATCGAACTTCGCGCCTAAGTACTTGAGTTTGTGCGTGATTGGCACGTCGCGATCCGCCGATGCCCCCGCCAAAGCCCCCAAGAACCCTTTTGGGGTCAACCACCGCGCAGCCGCTGCCTAACCAATGGAGGTCGCTTTGCTGTGGAGGGCGACGCGGTGGTCGTGAATGCCACAAACCCGCCTCTCACGAATGCGAGCTCATGCGTGCCCGGTGAGCTGGCCAGCGACAAACAGTAGAGTGCAGGCCGCCGTCAGCAGAAGGACGCAGACCTCCACACCGCGTAACCGCCCCTCAAAGCTCAGCACGCAACGCGTGCGTTTGCAGGAGACGGCGCAGCTCAAGGAGAAATGGAGCCGTTTCCTTCGTCAGGTCAACTCCTTGAGCGACGTATGCCTTCTGCTCAAGTTCCATCATTTCCTTGTCTTCCCGAAATATATTTTGCGCTACCCTAAGGAGAATTGGCTTGAGCAAGGCGAGCAGCCCTGGCACCGTCGGCCGACGGACGAGGAGGAGACCAATCGGTCGAGTCACTGCCTCATCAGCCCCTACCGGGATGTAAGCATTCCACAACTTGAGGATGGGCTGGTCAACATCCGAGCGGTGATAAATCAGCGATTGGTAGGGGTACGCGGCCGCAATCGCCGACGCGCTCCGGACCGAGCTCGGCGGCGGCCACCGGGCCACAAAGACCGTGATGCGCTGGACCGGGGCCAGTGAGCGGACGTCAAGAACTGGCTCAGCGCCCGTTGCGGTCCCAGTGGCGACCACCTTATCCGCCTAGCCCGTGAGTCCGACACTGTCCTTGCAACCGTGCTCGCTCTGGCGGACCGGAACCATCACATGGTCGGAGGAGACATTCGGAGGATCCGAAACTCCCTGGACGAGGTTGTGCGGTTGATCGATGAAGCCTTCCCGACGCCGAATGACCCACTCTGATCCTTGACCTGTGCGGCCTACGGGCCTCCTATTTGGATGAGCCTGTCCAGGCTCCGCATCGGGATGAGCGTCATTGAGCCGACCTTGATTGTCTCGATGTGTCCCTCCCTGATCAGGAGATACAACTTCGAACGGCCTATGCCGGTGAGCCGGCAGGCCTCCTTTACCCGAACCGCTAGCGGAAGCGAAGGCGGCATCGAGGACGAGGAGGATGAGTGGAGCGCGTTCATCACGCGAGTAGACCGCCGGATGCGCATCGGATGAACTGCCCCTCTGACGAATCGCATGTCGCCAGGACGCAAGTCACTAACCGTCAATGGCGTCGATCCGCAGTTCCGCCGAGGCGAGTCTCTCACGGCGAAAACACGGGTTCGAGTCCCGTAGGGGTCACCAGCACAATCAACAACTTAGCTGTGCTGGCGCTGCGCGGAAGCGCTACTTACTGCAAATTGACTGCAAAACCGTGGCAGGATTTGAGCGGATGCGCGCGGACACCCGTCCGCAGCCTGGGGGTGCGCGATGGGTGGCGGCCTTGCGCAAGCTGCCGTGATTCGCAGCGCTGGAGACCACCACGAGAGTGGTCAATGAGTTTGCTGAGATCGATCTCGGACGAGCGTTCGGACGCGCGGTTTAGATGTGGCGTCGGTCGGCGCCGCGGGTTGTCGGTAACTTGGACGCGCTTCGCCTACGAGCTCGAGATTCCGAGGAACTCAGCCAGGCTCTCGATGGGTACGAGGGTGATCGTTCCGACCTTGATCGTACGGATCTCCCCTGCCCTGATCAGCTCGTAGAGCTTCGAGCGGCCGATGCCGGTGAGCCGGCACGCCTCTGGGATGCGCACCGTCAGTGCAGTCGGAGCACAAGGCGCTAGGGAGCGCTTGGATGGCGAGGCGGCTGACACCTAGCTGGGCTACAACGGCCTCAAGGCATGTCACATCGCTTCCTCAGCGCAGCTCGCGCCACGGCGACGAATCTGAGCGGTTGCGTACGGCTACTGTTGGCCGCGAGCAGACGGTCTGCTTCTCGGCTTGCAGAGCGGGAAAGCGGACGCTCGGAGATCAGCCTACCTACGGTCCGTTCTCTACCCAAGGCGGATATTCCGCTAATTGCCTGCGAATGCGCCGCACCTAACCGATCTTTTTGAAATAGTCTGGGTTATAGTGGTGACGGGCAATCACCCAGACGCCGCTAAGCCAAAGGGGTAGCGGTTTTTTGTGTCGTCGAACAATGCTCCAGCCGTTGTTTGGAAGCACGTTCCGTAGCCTGGCGGAGCATGTGCGCTGTGGGACCGCATTTGGGCCATGGAGGCAGTTGGCGGCGGCCCGTCCTCACCGAAACCCGCTATTGCTCCGACTCGCGGTCGTTATAGGCCTCTGATTCAGAGGATAAAGTCCCCCACTGACAGAACTCCGGTATGATGCACATAGAATTGGAAGTCGGCCACTCGATCGCCGTTCAAATCTCCTTGTACGATTGCGATCGTTCTTCCGTCTGGATCGGTCCCGACATCCTGCCAGCGCAACTGGCCGGCTCGCCCGCTGAAGGCGTTCGTTCCAATGTAGCTGAAATCGTCATCCCGACCGGTTCGGCTGTTCGCATCGATCCGGCTTAGATCGATCCGATCGATGGTTCCCGACGAGCCCGCACCCCCGGCCTCGAAGTCTAGCACGCGGTCATTGCCGGCCCAGCCATTGCCGCTACGGACGCTGATCTCGCCAATCGAATCGAAGTGAAAGACGTCACGGCCGGAGCCGCCGCGAAGCAGATCAAATCCTGCTCCCCCAACGATGATGTCGTCACCCGAGCCGCCATCGAGCGTGTCGTTGCCGGCACGTCCGAACAGCAAGTCCGTGCCCGCGCCTCCCCAGAGTCTGTTCGCGCCTGAGTCGCCGGCCAACGAATCGGCGAATGCCGAGCCGCGGACATTCTCGATGTCAAACAGACGATCGCCGAACGCGTCGCCCCCGAGAGCGATCTGATGCGCAAGATCGATCACCACGCCGGTGCCGAAGAATCCCGGGGACGCGGAATAATCGGCGGTATCCTCGCCAGCTCCGCCCTCAAGGCGGTCGGCGCCCGAGCCGCCGGCAAGCACGTCGTTGCCGCCGCCGCCACGCAACACGTCGTCGCCGCCGAGACCGGTGAGCGTGTCGTCGAAGTCGCCGCCTTCAAGCATGTTCGCCAAATGGTTGCCCGTCAGCAGAGCGCTGGATTGGCTGCTTGCAAGCTCGTCCAGATTGGTCGCGGCTTCGATATCGTTCGCGGCCGCGGCGACAATGACGGCCGCAGCGGCGGCATCAGCACTAGGCGCGGCGGCCGAAAGCAGATCCTCGATCAGCGCGCTGCTGGTCAAGTCGACGCTTCCAGTTCCGCTCGATCCGGCGATAATGGTCGCAAGTTCGCCAACCGCGGCCGCCTCCGCGCCCGAGGATCCCCCCGCCAATTCCTCCGCCGCTGAGAGAATGGCGACGATGATCGCTGCCGACTTTTGCGCCTCGAGGGCGCCCGCGCTGCCCGCTGCGGCTAAGGCGATCAGGTCGGCGCTCAGCAAGTCGAGGCTGGCGTCGAGACCGAGTGCGTTCTGCACCTGGGTTTCGGCCTCGGCCACGCTAAGGGCGCCGCCGCTTTGCTCGACCACGGCCTGGATCAGGGTCGTCAAGGGATTGATGACAGTCGCGCCGCTTGGTGCCGATAGAACCATTCCGTTCGCGAGACCGGTGTCCGTGCTGACCCCGTTCATCGCTCGCAGCGGGCCGCTGCCCAGGACCAGGATCTGGAAACGGCCCGCCGCATCGGTCACTGCCGAAGCCTCGCCTGCATCGAGCTGACCATTGCGGTTGCTGTCGACGAAAACGGTGGCACCGGCCAGATAGCCGTCCGAAGCCACTCCGGTTACGGCCCCGACGTCGATGGTCACCGCTCCCGGCCCAGCCGGTGGGGCAGCAGAGTTGGCAGGCGCCGCCGAGAAGATCAGCTGCTCGACGTCGGTGACGGTATCGGTTCCGAGGAACGCGCCGATGCCGACCCCCGTGACGGTCAAGGTCGATCCGGCGACTGTGACCTCGGCCACGGTCTGGGCGGTCCCTCCGTCGGTCAGGACGACGAGCAGCTTGCCGGCGTCTGATCCGGTCCCTGCGACCACCGAAAACGTGCCGGCTGTGTCGGCGGCGAAGTAGAAAAAGGCACGATCGTTCCCGGTGCCCCCGGCGAGCGTGTCGTTGCCGGTTCCCCCGACCAGGAGGTCATCGTCGCCCATGCCGTTGAGCTCGTCGTCGCCTTCGCCGCCGTCGAGCCGGTTGGCGACGCCATTGCCGGTGACGTTGTCGGAAAGCTCGCTGCCGGTGACGTTCTCGACATTCTCGATCGTCCCGACATTGCCGTAGCCGTCGACGAGGGAGCCGGCCGCCAGGTTGATCGTCCAGCCGGAAACCATGGCCGCCGCGAACTCGGCCAGACCATCGCCGTTGGTGTCGGGCGTCAGCCAGATGCCGGTTGAAAATAGCTGCAAGAGATCGGTACCGGTACCACCGTCGAGCATGGCTGTCGCTGAGGTGAGACTGAAAAGGTCATCACCGCCGAAGCCGAACAAATTGTCGCCGCGGTTCGCCGCTAGGTAATTGCGCTCGTCGTTGCCGTAGAATGTATCGACATAAGCCGTGTCGGCTCCGAGCGATTCAATTCCAGTCATGGTTTCGACGTTGCCAAACCCGTCGTTGGAGATGATTCCGGTGCGGAGATCGGCCACGACGCCCTGGGTCGCGCGTTGCTCGAAGAAGCTGACGCGGTCGCCGATGCCGTTGAAGCCTTGGCCGTCATCGGCGCCGCCGTCGAAATAATCGACGCCGCCGTTGCCGCGGAGCAGGTCGTTGTTGGCCCCGCCATGGAGCTGGTCATCGCCCAGCCCGCCGCGAATGACGTCGTTGCCGTTGCCGCCATAGACAACGTCGTTGCCGCTGACCGTGACGTTGTTCTCGTTAAGATCGCCCAGCAGGGTATCATCGCCGTCGCCGCCGTTGATCGTATCGCCGCCGGCGCCGCCTGAGACGATGTCGTTGCCGCCCAAGCCATCGAGGACGTTGCTGCCGCCGCTGCCGGTGAGTGAGTCGTTGAACTCCGAGCCGATCGCATTTTCGATGTTGGCGAGCGTATCGTTGCCGTCGGCGCCCGAAGCCAAACCGGTGCCGAGATTGACGTTCACGCCTCCAATCGCACGCGCGTAAACGACCGTATCGATGCCGCCGCCGCCGTCGATCAGGTCGTTGCCAAGGCCGCCTTCAAGCCTGTCATCGCCGTCGGGCCAGCCGAACGTGGAGACGTCGCTCGAGAAGGTGATCGGACCCGAACCGCCCGTGCCATGCGTGTCTGTGGAAAACGCGCCGTCGCCATAAAGCTTATCGTCGCCGGCGCCGCCGATCAGGCTGTCATTGCCCTGCTCGCCTGCCAGCACGTTGGCACCGTCATCGCCGGTCAGCGTATCGGCATAGCCCGTCCCGGAAAGATTCTCGAACCCGGTCAGGATCATCGTGCCGCCGCCGATGTTCTGGCCCGCGCCCTGGGCAGCGAGGCTGATCGCAACCCCCTCGACCCACGTGAGGGAGCCGAAGATGAAGGTGTCCGTACCGGCGCCGCCGTCGAGGATGTGATCGCCGATTCCATTGCTGATCAGATCATCGCCGCCGTTGCCGAGGATGGTGTCGGCAGTGCCATCGCTCTGCCCGCCCAGCCAGTTGGCGCCCTCGTCGCCGATCAGCGTATCGGAGAAGGCCGTGCCGGTCACATGCTCGACGTTGACGAGCGTATCCACGCCTTGGCCCGTGTCCTGTGCGCCGACGATGTTGAGATCGACGTGCACGCCCGCGCTGGCGCCGGAGAAGAAGCCGGCGCGATCATAACCGTCGCCGCCGTCGAGCCAGTCGTTGCCGGCATTGCCGTAGACGAGATCGTCGCCGGCGCCGCCATAAAGCCGGTCGTCGCCGCCGTTGCCGCGCAGCACGTCATGGCCGTCGCCACCGGTCAGCACGTTTGCCAGCGCATTGCCGGTCAGAAGATCGCTGAACGCCGAGCCGGTCAGGTTCTCGATCCCGGACAGGCTGTCGTTGCCGTCGGCGCCGCTCGAATTGCCGTTGCCGGACGTGTTGTTGAAAAGGGCGACGGTGACCGCGCCCGGGGCGTTCGCATAGCTCGCCGCGTCGGTGCCGCCGCCCCCGACGAGCTGATCGTTGCCGGCGCCGCCCTCGAGCGTGTCGTCCCCGTCCTCGCCCTGAAGGGTGTCGTTACCCCCGCCGCCGCGAAGCGTGTCATCGCCTGACCCGCCGTTGATCCGGTTGGTGGCGCCATTGCCGGTCAGCACATCGTTGCCCAGGCCTCCGGTCAGGTTCTCGATCCCCGACAAGGTCCACGTGCCGGCACCCGTATTCTGCGCCGTCCCCTCGAGCTGGAGGGTGACGATGATGCCCGGCTCCGGCGCTCCG
>JAEVYW010000132.1 GCA_023392555.1 Pseudomonadota bacterium
ACGCTCGCGGATCGCGGCGTGCATCTCACCGATGTCCTCCGGCGACGCGACCTTGCCGGTGCCGATGGCCCAGATCGAGGTCCGTCTCCGCACCGTCGTCGGTCACGAAGACCTCGCCGTGCTGGTACGGGGACATCGTTCCCGGATCTACGTTGAGATACGGGTCGAACTTACGAATGCGGACCTTGTAGCCACGCGCCTGCAGAAGCGCCCCGAGAGAGGCGGAAAGGAGACCCTTACCAAGCGATGAGACCACGCCGCCGGTGACAAAAATAAACCGCGCCATGGGAATCGGGGCTTAGGGGTGAACCGGCGGGGGGCGCAACCCGCCCGCCGCAAAAAAGTTGGGGACCGCCGAAACGATTACTGCGCGAGCGGGACGCCCGGAGAGGTTTGGTTCGACGTCGGCGCAGTCTCGTTCGAGGTCGGCGCCGTCTGCGTCGGCTGTTGGCCTGCGGGAGCCAGCGGGGCGACCTGGTTGACCAGCGAGGTGTCGACCTTGGCCGGCTCACGCGAAGCGCCCGCGATCGCCGCTAGAACGATCGACAAGGTGATGAACAGTCCGCCGAGGATCGACGTCGCGCGGGTCAGGAAGTCTGCAGCGCCGCGAGCCGTCATGAAGCCCGACGAGCTTCCGCCGACGCCCAGGCCGCCGCCTTCGGAACGCTGCATCAGGATGACGCTGACGAGCGAAGCGGCAATGAGGGTCTGAACGATCAGCAGGAACTTGAACATGTTGGGCTTTCGCAAAAAGGTGCGGCGCGCATCTAGGCGATGACGGCCGCTGCTTCAACCGGCGCTTCAGGCGTTGGCCGCGGCCTCGACGATCGGGAGGAACTTGTCGGCGGTCAGGCTTGCGCCGCCCACGAGCGCTCCGTCAACGTCCTCCACCGCGAAGATTTCCGCAGCATTCGCCGCGTTGACCGAGCCGCCGTAGATGATGCGGACGCCGTCCGCCGCATCGCCATAGGCCGCGCGGAGACGCTCGCGGATCGCGGCGTGCATCTCACCGATGTCCTCCGGCGACGCGACCTTGCCGGTGCCGATGGCCCAGATCGGCTCATAGGCGACGGCCAGGCTGGCAGGATCTTTCTGAGGCAAGGACGCATCCACCTGAGCCGCGACAGTCTCGATGGCTGAACCGGCCTCGCGGACCTCGAGCGATTCGCCGACGCACAGGGTCACCGCGAGGCCCGCCGACAGCGCCGCCTCGGTCTTGGCCCGCACCTCGGCGTCGCTCTCCCGCTGCGCATCGCGGCGCTCGGAATGGCCGACGATGGTCAGCGACGCGCCGCAGTCGATCAGCATCTCCGTGCTGAAGCAGCCGGTGTGCGCACCCTTCTCATTATGATGGACGTCCTGAGCGCCGATCGCGAAGCCGGGGACGGCGCGCGCAGCACGCTCGATCAGGGTCGCCGGAACGCACAAGGCGCAGTCGACGCCAGGATAACGCTTCGCACCCTCGGCGATCGCCTTCGCCTCGACCAGGCTCTCCGCCGTGCCGTGCATCTTCCAGTTCCCGACGACATATTTGCGCCGCGCCATCATTCACCCCGTTGCTGATTTGAAGCGGCTCCGTAGCGAGCACGAACGGCAGTGGGAAGAAGCAGCCGCTTGATGGTCGCGAACGTGCCACCTAAAGCGGCGCTTCAAGTCCGCCCCAACGCGAGTTTCCATGTCCTCCACCTTCCGCAAGTTCGCGAAATCTAAAGTCGGCACCGCAATCGTCGCCTTCATCGGCCTGCTGATCCTCGTCGGCTTCGCGTTGGGGGACATCCAGGGCATCGTCTCCGGCGGCGGCTTTAGCGGCGGCAGCGACACCCTCGCCAAGGTCGGATCGCAGGCGATTACCGAGCGGGAGACGCGGAGCGCGGTGGACCGCCGGCTCGCCCAGCTGCGCGCGGAAAATCCGAATATCGATCCGTCGAGCATGGTCGGCCAGTTCGAGCAGATCCTGGGCGCGCTGATCGACGCTCGTACGCTTGAGGCCTTCGCCGGCAAGTTCGGCTTCGTCCTGTCGAAAAAGCTGGTCGATGCGCAGATTGCGCAGATCCCCGCCGCCAAGGGCCTGAACGGCCAGTTCACCGACGAGGCCTATCGCGGATGGCTCGCGCAGCAGCGCCTCACCGACGAGGAAGTCCGCAGCGCCATCCGCAACGAAATGCTTCAGCAGATGCTGCTGACTCCGGCGGCGGCGAGCGCCCGCGCACCCGTGGGCATGGCGACGCCGTACACGGCAATGCTTCTCGAAGGCCGGCAGGGTGACGTTGCGTTCGTTCCGATCGAGGCTTTCCGCAGCGGGCTCAACCCGACCCCGGCGGACCTGCAGAGCTATTATTCGCAGAACAAGGCGCGCTACACGGTGCCGGAGCAGCGGGTCCTTCGCGTCGCGCCGATCGGCCCCGAGCAGGTCGCCGGCGTGACCGCGACCGACAAGGAAATCGCGGATTATTACAACGCGAACCAGGCGACCTACGGCGCCAAGGACATTCGCGTCATCAGCCAGGTGGTGACGCAGGACCAGGCCGCAGCGCAAGGCGTCGCTAATCGCGCCAAGGGCGGCCAGCCCTTCGCTGCCGCAGCGGCTCCTGCAGGCTTTTCGGCGGCCGACATCTCGGTCGGTCCGCAGACCAAGCAGCAGTTCACCGACCTTGCCGGAGCGCAGGTCGCCAATGCCGCCTTCGGCGCGGCACAGGGCGCCGTTCTTGGCCCGATCCGCAGCGAATTCGGCTGGCACGTCGTCAAGATCGATGGGATCCGCCGCGAGGGCGGCAAGTCGCTCGACGCCGCACGGGCCGAGATTGCGGCGAAGCTGACCGCGGACAAGCGCAAGGTGCGGATCGATGAGCTGGCGGACAAGGTTCAGACGGCGATCGACGACGGCGCAAGCTTCAGCGAAGCCGTCGCCCAGGCGAAGCTGCAGGTCATCGAGACCCCGCCCCTGACCGCCGGCGGTACCTCGATCGCCAATCCGACGTACAAGCCGGCGCCTGCAGTCGCCGCGGCGCTCAAGTCCGGGTTCGAACTTGCCGAAAGCGACGAGCCGGTCGTCGATGCCTTGCCCGACAACGGCGGTTCGATCGTGGTGTCGGTCGCGCGGGTCATCCCCGCCGCTCCCGCCCCGTTCGCCGACGTCAGCGCGCGGGTCCGCGACGACTGGATCAATGCCGAAGCGAGCAAGCGCGCCCGCCAGCTGGGCGCGGCGATCGAAGCCAAGGTCAGCAAGGGTGCGTCCGTGGCCGACGCGGTCAAGGGAGCGCCGGTCAAGGTGACCATAGGCCCTGTCTCGGCCCGCCGTATCGACCTGTCGCAGTTCCGGGGCAATGTCCCGCCCCCGCTGCAGATGCTGTTCAGCCTGACCCAGGGCAAGACGCGCATGGTCGGCGGATCGAAGAACGAGGGCTTCTACATCGTTAAGCTGACCAAGATCGTGCCCGGCAATGCGCTGAGCGCACCGGGCCTGGTCAGCCAGACGCAGCAGCAGATGGAGCGCACCCTGGGCCAGGAATATGCCCTGCAGTTCATCTCCGCGATGCAGCAGGCGGTCGGCGTCAAGCGCAACGACAAGGCGATTGCGGCCGCCAAGCAGAGGCTGACCGGCGCAGGCAGCTAAGCGCACGCTTGACGAGAGTCATTTTGTTGCCTAGACGTTCC
>JAEVYW010000151.1 GCA_023392555.1 Pseudomonadota bacterium
TGTCTCACTGTCTAACTCTTTGAAAAACTGCTTTTGAACGCCAAACGCGCATGTGCCGCCACGGTTCAATTCCCGCGCACGGCCTGCCGCAAAATGAAACGATGACGCTCTAGCGGAGCTTGTCGGCCTCGGCGCAGGCGAGGGCGTCCACGCGGTCGTTTTCGGGGTGGCCGCTATGACCTTTGACCCAATGCCATTCGACGTCGTGAGGTGCGGAGGCCTCGAGCAGCTCCTGCCAGAGTTCGGCATTCTTCACCGGCTTCTTGTCGGACGTGCGCCAACCGTTGCGCTGCCAGCCGTGGATCCACTGGGTAATGCCGCCGCGGACATATTGGCTATCCGTATGCAGGTCGACGCGGCAGGGGCGCTTCAGGGCCTGGAGCGCGCGAATCGCCGCGGTCAGCTCCATGCGATTGTTTGTCGTGAGCTTTTCACCGCCAGAAAGCTCCTTCTCCGTAGTGCCGCGGCGGAGAAGCGCCGCCCAGCCGCCCGGACCGGGGTTTCCGCGGCAGGCTCCATCAGTGAAAATCTCGACCGGCAGCTCGCGCACTAGGCGACGAGCTCGCGCGGCAGCTTGAACACCATGCGCTCGGGCGTGTGGTCGGCCTGCTCCTCGGTCACCTCGAAGCGGGACCGCAGCGCATCGACGACTTCGCGCACCAGCACTTCGGGCGCGGATGCTCCAGCGGTCAAGCCGACCGTTGCAGGCTCGCCGAGCCATTCCCAATCGATGTCGGCCGCGCGTTCGATCAGGCGGGCGGGGACGCCCATCCGCTCGGCGAGCTCGGCAAGGCGAAGCGAATTGCTGCTCTTCGGCGATCCGATAACCAGCACCTTTTCGCATTCCGGTGCGATGGCGCGAACGGCGGCCTGCCGGTTCGAGGTCGCGTAGCAAATGTCTTCGCTCCGCGGCGCCCGGATCTCCGGGAAGCGGGCCTTGAGCGCTTCGGTAATCGCAGCAGTGTCCTCGACGGACAGTGTCGTCTGGGTGAGGAAAGCGACGTTGCCTGGGTCGGTGACTTCGATCGTCTGGGCATCCTCGATGGTCTCGACGAGGGTCATCGATCCCGGCGGGACCTGGCCAAACGTCCCGATGACTTCCGGATGTCCGGCATGGCCGATGAAGAGGATGTGCCTGCCGTCCTCGATCAGGCGCTCGGCCTGACGATGGACCTTCGACACCAGCGGGCACGTCGCGTCCACGAACTGCAGCCCGCGGTCCCTGGCGTTGGCCGGGACCGATTTCGGCACACCGTGCGCCGAGAACACCACGGGTCGGTCGTCGGGTACCTGGTCCAGCTCCGACACGAAGATCGCGCCCATGTCCTTCAGGCGATCTACCACATAGCGGTTGTGCACGATCTCGTGGCGCACATAAACCGGCGCTCCGAACCGCTCGAGCGCGAGTTCGACGATCTGAATCGCGCGATCCACACCGGCACAGAAGCCGCGCGGGGCCGCAACCAGAAGGCGAAGAGGAGGAAGAGCGGTCATTGTCCGGGGCGATGTAAGGCATCGCTTGCAGGGTTTGAAGCCGCTTCCTATGACGACAGCCGTTCGCCGCTTAGGAATTCCATCCCAGTGAAGCTTCGCCTGATCCCGCTGTTGCTCATCACCCTGCTTCCTGCCTGCGCCCAGCGCGGCGTTATCGAGCAAGGGGGCGTCTGGACGCGCCGAAGCGCTTGCCCGATCACGGCCATTGCCGCCGGCACGGGGGACGTAACGACGTTCAACCCGGCGGGAAGCACCGATTCCGCTGCAATCGATGTCAGTGCGGCGATGACCAACCTGCGCTCGACCTGCGACGAGACTGGGGATCAGATCGTATCGACGGTGAGCTTCGACGTCGTCGGCGTCCGTCGCGACCCCGGTCCCGCGCGCCAGGTCGTCCTGCCCTATTTCGACGTCGTCGTTCAGGCGGGCAACCAGGTCGTCGCGAAGAAGGTCGGCTATGTCGCGCTCAATTTCGCCGATGGGCAGATCCGCGCTCGCACCGCAGGCCAGGCAACGGCACGCGTCCACCGCGGCGCTGCGACCTTGCCGGCTGACGTGCAGAAGATCCTGACTCAGGAGCGCAAGCCTGGAGACCCCTCAGCTGCGGTCGATCCGTTGAGCGATCCGGGCGTTCGCGCGGCCGTTGCCAAGGCGACGTTCGAGCACCTCGTCGGCTTCAACCTGACCCAGGACCAGCTGCGCTACAACGTCACCCGCTGACGCTTCGTCGCGAGGCGGCTTTTCCCGTTTGACTTGGGCCTGCGCCAAGGCCAAGGCACCCGCGTCGCCGGAGACCTCGGTTTCCGGAAAGACCGCGCGGGAGAGTTCGTCTTCGTTCATTTGAGCGGGGACGGCGCCGAAGGAGCAACCGCCCCCGGAATCTCTCAGGCTTCCAGGACCGCGCGGAACTGACAGTCTGGAAAGCGCCCCGGCAACAGCATGGGGCCGCCGAAGGGGCAAAGCTCTCAGGCGCAACGACAGACGGGGGCGATGGCCTAAAGGCGCTCTTTCGGGCGTCGGCCGTCGCACTCATGCCGGAGCGTGCCGATGAGCAAGGAAGTCCACAACGGTCCAACCGACGAAACGCAGGCCCGCGGCCATGCGTACAGCGGCGATCCGCAAGGCGGCGAGGGGACCGAGCCCGCTCCGCCGCAGAAGCTCGCACTTGATAGCTGGCACCGCTCGAAGGGCGGCCGGATGGTCCCGTTCGCGGGGTACGAGATGCCCGTCCAGTACGAAGGCATCATGGCCGAGCATCTGTGGACCCGCGAGAACGCCGGCCTGTTTGACGTCAGCCATATGGGCCAGCTGCTGGTCCACGGCCGCGATGCTGACCAGGCGCTTGAAAAGCTGCTTCCCGGCGATCTGCGCGCTCTAGGCGACCAGAAGCTGCGCTATTCGCTGCTCCTCGCGGAGGACGGGGGGATCATCGACGATTTGATGACCACCCGGCGCGGCGAGCAATTCTATGTCGTGGTCAACGGCGCCACGAAACATGGCGACATCAAGGAACTTGAGGCTCGGCTGCCGCGCGAGATCGTCGTCGATCATATGAAGGAGCAGGCGCTCCTCGCGCTGCAGGGTCCCAGGGCTGTCGAAGTCCTGGAATCAATCATCCCTGGCGTTGTTGAGCTTGGCTTCATGCAGGGTGCCGCGTTCAATTTTGCCCGCCAGCCGGTCTGGATCAGTCGCTCGGGCTACACCGGCGAAGACGGTTTCGAGATCTCGATCGTCAGCACCGCTGTCGAACAGCTCGCCGACGCACTGACCGCGGACGAGCGGGTCAAGCCGATCGGCCTTGGCGCCCGCGATTCGCTCCGCCTCGAAGCGGGACTTCCGCTCTACGGCCATGACATCGACCGGGGGACGACCCCGGTGATGGCCGGCCTCAACTTCGCCATCAACAAGCGCCGCCGCGCCGAAGGCGGCTTTGCCGGCGACATGCGAATCCTCGCGGAAATGGAGAATGGCGCGCCGCAGAAGCGCGTCGGCTTCGAGATCGACGGCCGCCAGCCGGTGCGCGAAGGCGCGCTGGTCCTGGATGGCGAAGGCACCGAAGTCGGCCGTATCACCAGTGGCGGCTTCTCGCCCTCCCTGCAGCGGCCGATCGCCATGGGCTATGTCGCAAGCCAGCTCGCCGAAGCCGGGACCGCGCTGAAGCTCGAACAGCGGGGCAAGCTGTTCGACGCTCGCGTCGCGCCAATGCCATTCGTACCC
>JAEVYW010000155.1 GCA_023392555.1 Pseudomonadota bacterium
CCGAGAGGTTCAGGACGAATATGACGGCGAGAGCTGGCGGATCGAGCAAGAGCGCAGCGAACCTAGCGCCAGCTTCTATCTCGGCAGATCAGCGTAGCCCGCGAGTTGGGCTAAGCGTTTTAGAGGCTCGCCGGCACCCCGAACAGGTCGTGCTCGTCGCTGTCCTCGATCGTCACGCTGACGATGTCGCCGGCCGCGAGGTGGCCGGCGTCGCGGAGGTGGACTTCGCCGTCAATCTCGGGTGCGTCGGCCTTGGAACGGCCGGTGGCGCCTTCGCCTTCGACCGCGTCGATCAGGACGTCTAGCGTCTTGCCGACCTTGGCCGCGAGCTTGTCGGCGGAGATGCGGGCTGACAGCGCCATCACGCGCTCGTAGCGCTCCTGCTTGACCTCCTCCGGCACCGGGTCGGGGAGGACGTTGGCGGCCGCGCCCTGCACAGGCTCGAACTTGAACGCTCCGACGCGGTCGAGCTGCGCTTCTTCCAACCAATTGAGGAGGTACTGGAAGTCTTCTTCGGTCTCGCCGGGGAAGCCAACGACGAAGCTGGAGCGGACCGCGATATCCGGCACGATCGAGCGCCAGTTCTTCAGCCGTTCGAGCACCTTGGCCTCGTTGGCCGGCCGCTTCATCGAGCGGAGCACCTTCGGGCTCGCGTGCTGGAACGGAATGTCGAGGTACGGGAGCACAAGCCCCTCGGCCATCAGCGGGATCACCTGGTCGACGTGCGGGTAGGGGTAGACGTAGTGAAGGCGCACCCACGCACCCAACTTGCCAAGCTCCCGCGCAAGGTCAGTCATATGGGCGCGGACCTCGTGGCCCTTCCACATGCGCGGATGATGGCGGATGTCGACGCCGTAGGCCGAGGTGTCCTGGCTGATGACCAGCAGTTCCCGCGTGCCAGCCTCGATCAGCTTTTCAGCCTCGCGGAGGATGGCGTCGGGACGGCGGCTGGCGAGGTCGCCGCGGATGCTCGGGATGATGCAGAAGCTGCAGCGGTGATTGCAGCCCTCTGAGATCTTCAAGTAGCTGTAGTGGCGCGGGGTAAGCTTCAGGCCCGCTTCCGGCACAAGGTCGAGATAAGGCGAAGTCGCGGCAGGCGCGGCGTCGTGGACCGCGGAGACGACTTCCTCGTACTGCTGCGGACCGGTGACGGCGAGCACGTCCGGGAAGCGCTGGCGGATGACCTCGGCCTCATTACCCATGCAGCCGGTGACGACGACGCGGCCGTTCTCGGCGATGGCCTCGCCGATCGCTTCCAGGCTCTCTTCCTTGGCGGAATCGAGGAAGCCGCACGTGTTGACGAGCACGACGTCCGCGCCCGCATAATCGGGCGACATTTCATATCCGTCCGATCGCAGCTTGGTGATGATCCGCTCGCTGTCGACCAATGCCTTGGGACAGCCAAGCGACACCAGGCCCACGCGGGGGGGTCGAGGCAGAGTTTTCGTTTCCATCGGGAAGGCGGCGCCATTAGCCGAACATTCGGGCGAAAACTAGGCGCTCAGGTGAACCTAGGCTGCCAATTGCTTCGCGGCGAGCTCCGCGGTCGTCATCGTCCGGCAGAATTCGAAGGCGAGGGTGGCGACGTGGGCGCGCTGGATGTCCTCGGCCGGGATCGTGCCGCCGCTGCCGTCGGGAAGGTCGAAGCAGTCGCAGGCATCCGGCACGAGGATCATGTCCCAGCCGAGGTTTGCTCCGGTGCGGACCGTCGTCGAGACGCACATGTCGGTCGAGATGCCGAAGGTGACGACATGCTTGGCACCAAGCTGCTTCAGGCGGAAGCTGAGGTCGGTCCCGATGAAGGCGGAGTTCACGGATTTCGTCACCAGCTGTTCGCCCTCGAGCGGTTCAAAGCCCGGGCGGAAGGCGTTGCCGGCCTGTCCCGGCGCAAGCGTCGAGCCCGGCTGAACCGAATCGTGGCGAACGTGGATGATGGGCCGGCCCGCCGAGCGCCACGCCGCCAGAAGGGCAAGACCGTTTGCATCGACCTGGCTGTTCCAGCGCCGCGGCCATGGGGCGGAATCGAACGCCTGCTGCATATCCACGGGCAACAGGACGGCTTGGTCGAGATCGATTGTCATGGCGGCTTTGATACGTGACCTCGCACCGCGACGCTCACAAAAACGGCCGTGCTGCCGATAAGCTGGCGTTGTCCCGGACTGCCGACTAAAGCCCGCAGAATCCGCGCTTTCAGGAGTATAAGATGCGCATTGCGATGATCGGCACCGGCTATGTCGGACTCGTGTCCGGAGCCTGCTTCGCCGACTTCGGCCACGAAGTGGTCTGCGTCGACAAGGATGCACGCAAGATCGATGCGCTGAAGCAGGGCATCATGCCGATCTGGGAGCCGGGCCTGGAAGGCCTGGTCAAAGCGAACGCAGAGCGCGGGCGGCTATCGTTCACGACCAACCTGGCCGAGGGTGTCGAAGGAGCGGAAGCGATTTTCATCGCGGTCGGCACTCCGGCGCGGCGCGGCGACGGTCACGCCGACCTCACCTATGTGTTCGACGCGGTGCGTGAGCTTGCGCGTGCGCTGAAGCAGCCGGCCGTGATCGTCACCAAGTCGACCGTTCCCGTCGGCACCGGCGACCGCATTACCGAGCTTCTGAAGGAAGAGAACGCACCCGCCGGAACCAGCGTCGCTTCGAACCCCGAATTCCTGCGCGAAGGCGCGGCGATCGCCGACTTCAAGCATCCCGACCGCATCGTCGTCGGCGCCGAGGACGAAAGTGCGCGTCAGGTGCTTCGCGAGATCTACCGGCCTTTGTTCCTCAATAAGGCGCCGATCCTGTTCACCGGCCGCCGGACCGCCGAGCTGACGAAATATGCGGCGAACGCTTTCCTGGCGGTGAAGATCAGCTTCATCAACGAGATCGCGAACCTGTGCGAAGCGGTGGACGCCGACGTGCAGGAGGTCGCGCGCGGCATCGGCCTCGACAACCGCATCGGGCCGAAGTTCCTGCACCCGGGGCCCGGCTATGGCGGAAGCTGCTTCCCCAAGGACACGCTCGCCTTGCTGCAGACCGCGAAGGCCGCGGGTGTCGAGCAACGGATCGTCGAGACCGTGGTCAACGTAAACGACGAGCGCAAGGCGACGATGCATGAGCGCGTGGTCCGCGCGCTCGGTGGGAGCGCGGAGGGCAAGCGCGTGGGCGTGCTCGGCCTTGCGTTCAAGCCCAACACCGACGACATGCGCGATGCCCCGTCAATCCCGCTGGTGAAGGCGCTGCAGGATGCCGGCGCCACGATTGCGGCGTTCGATCCGGCCGCTCGCGAGCAGGCGGAGCCGCTGTTCAAGGACGTGGAGTTCGTCGGCGACGCCTATGGCGCGGCGAAAGATGCCGACGCCCTCGTCATCGTCACTGAGTGGGACGAGTTCCGGGCGCTGGATCTCGACCGTCTGGCGCGGACCATGCGCGGCAAGGTGATTGTCGATCTTCGCAACGTCTACGACCGTGCAGACGCCGAGGAGGCCGGGTTCCAATATTCCGGACTGGGACGCGGCCCGGCCGACGGCGGATCGCCGCCGAAGCTCGTCAAGAACGGGACGTCGAACTAGCCTCGATGCCCAGCGCAGAACGCATCGTCGTCGTCGGGCTCGGCTATGTCGGGCTTCCGCTTGCCGTGGCGCTGGCGCGCAAGTTCGAGGTCATCGGGTACGACATCGACCCGAACCGCATCGGCGAGCTTCGCGAGAATTTCGACCGCACCGGCGAGGTCGATGCGGACGTCCTGGCGGGCTCGACGCTCGAGCTGACTCACAGCACCGACCATTGCGTCGCGGGGGACGTGTATATCGTCACCGTGCCGACGCCGGTCGATGCCGAGAACCGGCCCGATCTTGGCGCCGTGCTCGCTGCGACGCGGATGGTTGCGGAAGCGATCGATCCTGCCCGACGGCCGACAATCGTCTTCGAAAGCACGGTTTATCCGGGCGTGACGGAAGACATTTGCGGGCCCGAGATCGAGCGGGTTTCCGGCCTGTCGCGCGGCCGCGATTTTCGGCTCGGCTACAGCCCCGAACGGATCAACCCGGGCGACCGCGAGCATACAGTCGACAGGATCACCAAGGTCATCGCCGGCGAGGATTCCGATGTCCTCGATCAGCTCGAGCAGATCTACGGATCAATCACCTCAGGCGGCGTGTTCCGGGCGGCGTCGATCAAGGCGGCAGAAGCGGCCAAGGCGATCGAAAACGCGCAGCGCGACATCAATATCGCCTTCATGAACGAGGCGGCGCAGATCTTCTCCAAGGCGGGGGTGTCGATGTGGGACGTCCTTGCCGCCGCGCGAACCAAGTGGAATTTCCTGCCGTTCGAGCCGGGGCTGGTCGGCGGACACTGCATCGGCGTCGATCCCTATTACCTCAGCCATCTTGCGCAGCAGCTCGACCACGATCCGCAGGTCATCCTTGCGGGGCGGGGCACCAATGACGGGATGGGGCGGTGGATCGTCGACCTGCTTCATGAACGGCGGGGCGGTGAGGCGGGCTCCGCACTCGTCATGGGCCTGACCTTCAAGGAGAACGTGCCGGACCTGCGCAACAGCCGGTCTTTCGATCTGGTCCACCGATTGCGGGAGCTTGGCTATTCGGTCGAGGTGGCGGATCCATACGCGGACGCGCGCCAGTTGCGTGCTGATCATGAACTGGATGTCATCGAGCCGGACGGGCGAGCTTACGATCTCGTCATCGCTGCCGTTGGCCACCGGGAGTATCGCGACCTGCCGGATGATCGCATCCGCGCTCTCGTGAAGCCGGGCGGTACCCTGGCCGACATCAAGGGCATGTGGCGCGACAAGGACCTTGGCGAGGGCGTCGACCGCTGGTCGCTTTAGCGCCGAGGCGGAGCGGTTTCCTTCATCATGAGGAAGATCGGCAGCACGCATAAAGCGACGACGGCGATCATCGCGCCCGGCGCCATCGTCCAGCCGGTCCGCTCGACCAGAAGCTGAGCGACATAAGGCGTGAGGCCGCCGAACACCGCGGTCGCCATCGTGGCGCCGAGCGCGAGACCTGTGACCCGGCCTTCTCCCGGAAATTGCTCTGCGGTCGCGACCGCTCCGACTGCACTGACCCCGCCCGCAAGCGCCGCCAGCACCAGCGCTCCGTGAAGCGCGGTCGAATGCGCGCCATCCGCCATCAGCGCGAACATGGTCGAGGGCAGGACTGCGCTGCCGACGGCGAGGCCTAGCAGCACTGGCTTACGGCCGACGCGATCTGACAGCAGGCCAACGAAGGGCGTGACCAGGATCACCGCGATCGCAGCGATCGTCGACAGCCAGAGAGACTCGCTCTCGGTGAGGCCGCCCGCCGACGTCAGGAACGCAGGCACGTAAGTGATCCCAACGTAATAAGTGATCGATCCAAGCGCCGAGATGGCGAAGGCGCGGCCGATGGCTCCGCGGTGGTTGGCGATCGTGTGGCGGAGCGGGCTGTCGGGGATCGACTGCTCCGCGACCTGACGGTGGAAGTCGGGAGATTCCTCCATCGCCGAGCGAGCGATCCAAACCGTTCCCGCAAGTGCTGCGCCTACAAGAAACGGAATTCGCCAACCCCAACTGGCCAGGTCCGCTTCGCTGAGCGACGCAACGGTCAACGCCGAGACGCCGACCGCAAGCAAGGCTCCGATCTCGCTGGCCGCCGAGGCGGAAGATGCAACGAGGCCGCGGCGATGCTTCGGCGCGCCTTCCAGCAGATAGGCAACGACGCCGGTATACTCGCCGCCGACCGAGAACCCCATGACGCAGCGAAGGAGGATCAGGAGCACGCCCGCGGCCGGTCCGATCTCGGCATAGGTCGGCAGCAGCGCCGTCGCCGCCATCGCTGCGGTCATCAGCGCGACGGACAGCAGCAGCATGTGCCTGCGCCCCTGGCGGTCGCCGATGTGTCCAAACACAACGGCCCCGAGCGGCCGCATCAGGTAAGCGATCGCGAACCCGCCCAGCGTCGCGAGGAGCGACGCTTCACCCGGCCCGAAAAACACCCGCGACAGGACCGTCGCGAAGTAGAGGTAGAGCGTGAAGTCGTACCATTCGACAATTGTCGAAAAGGCCGCGATCGCTAGGGACGGGCGCGATACCCTGTAACTTCCGGCATCTGCCTGCTCGGTGCGCATCGACCGCTCCATCGCCTTTCGATACGGCAGACCCTTTGGGCA
>JAEVYW010000186.1 GCA_023392555.1 Pseudomonadota bacterium
GCACAGGACCGATGGGATCGCGAGCCATTCGGCCGCGGTGTCGCTGCGAATGCCGCCCGTGGGACAGAACCGCGCTTCGCCGAACGGCGCAGACAGGGCCTTCACCGCCGGGATCCCACCCGACGCTTCCGCCGGGAAGAACTTGAAGCGAGTAAGGCCGAGGTCGAGCCCGCGCATGACGTCGGACGCCGTCGCTACACCCGGAAGGAAGGCAATCCCGGTGTCGCGCGCAGCCAGAGCCATTGGGTTCGTCAGCCCGGGCGAAACGATAAACTTGCTACCGGCCTCGATCGACCGAGCAAGCTGCGCCTCGTTTAGCACCGTACCAGCGCCGACGATAGCGCCAGGCACCTCGGACATTTCCTTGATCGCCTGAAGCGCGCCCGGTGTGCGCAGCGTCACCTCGATCACCGGCAGGCCCGCATTGACGAGGGTTTGCGCCAACTCGGCCGGGTCCAGCTTGTCACCCAGAACGATCACCGGAATGACCGGTGCTGTGCGCATGATGTCGTCTACGGTCACGGATACTCCCGGGCGAAAGCGGCCGCGGCGCCGATCAGGCCGGGCTGCGGATGGGTGATGAGCTTGACCGGCATTTCGTCCATGCGCCGCTCGAAACGGCCCTTGGCGATGAAGCGGTCCTGGAAACCGGACTTCGGCAGATAATCCTTGAGGCGGTAGCCGACGCCGCCGGCAATCACGACCGCCGATGCGCCCTGCGCCAACGCCATGTCGCCGGCGACCGCTCCCAGCGTGAGGCAGAGCCGATCGAGCGCCGCATTTGCGAGACTGTCGGTCCCCGCAAGCGCCGCAGCCCAGAGCTCCTTTTCGTCATGGAAGGTCAGGTCCCGGCCTTCGAGGGCGCCAAGCGCTTCATAGAGGTTCCAGAGCCCCTGCCCTGACGCGACGCGCTCGACCGAAATGCGCCGGAAGTGACGGCGAAGCTGGCCAAGGATGCGGTCCTCGAGGCTATCAAGCGGAGCGAAATCGACGTGGCCGCCTTCGGTCTCGATAACCTCATAGCGATCGGGTTTGCGAAGAAGTGCCGCGACCCCAAGGCCCGTTCCCGGACCGACGATGCTGATGACGCCTTGATCGGGCAACGGCCGCTTCGGACCGCAGAGATGCTCGAAATGCTCATCGCCGAGCGTTGCGACCGCGTAGCCGACCGCACCGAAATCGTTGACGATGACATAGTCGTCGACGCCGAGCCGCTCCTTGATCAGCGAGGGACGGATCACCCAGGGATTGTTGGTGAGCTTCAAAACCTCGCCGCCGACGGGGCCGGCAAAAGCGATGGCGAGGTTCTTGGGAAGATCGATGCCCGCTTTGCGCCCGAAGTCCTCCCAAGCCAGCTGAAAGCTGCCGTGCTCCGCGGTCTTCAGCGTGACCGGCTCGCCCAGCGAGACGACTTTGCCCCCTTCAACCTCCGCCAGCGCGAAGCGCGCGTGGGTCCCGCCGACGTCGGCTACCGCGACCTGCCTCATGCGCTTTCCGCCTCCATCGCCGCGAGCATTGCCGAAGCGCCCTCCTCCGCGTGGCTTGCCGTCAGCCGCATCAGCGCGAACAGTTCGCGTCCGGTTCCCACGGGCGGCGGCGGTGAGTTGGCCGGCGGACGCGTAGCCAGGTCGACTCCCACGGCCTCTAGCTGACCGGTTTTCCCGTCGAGGCGGATGATGTCGCCATCGCGAACGCGCGCGATCGGGCCGTCTGGTAGAGCTTCCGGCGAGACGTGGATCGCCGCGGGGACCTTCCCGCTCGCTCCCGACATGCGGCCGTCGGTGATCAGCGCGACGCGGTGGCCGCGATCCTGAAGGACGCCGAGAGCAGGTGTCAGCTTGTGCAATTCCGGCATGCCGTTGGCACGCGGGCCCTGGAAGCGAACCACCACGGCAACGTCACGGTCGAGCTCGCCGGCCTTGAAGGCTTCGAGCACTTCATTCTGGTCCGAGAAGCAGCGGGCAGGCGCTTCGATTATCCAGCGTTCCTGATCGACTGCGCTCGTCTTGAAGATGGCACGACCGAGATTGCCGCCGACCAGCCGCATGCCGCCATCGGGCTGGAACGGCTCCGACACGGGGCGCAGCATGTCGATGTCGGCGCTTTCTTCCGCCGGCTTCCAAACCAGTTCGTCGCCATGAAGCTCGGGATTGCCGATCCACGCATTCATGTCGTCGGAACCTGCGGTAAGCGTGTCCATGTGGATCAGGCCTTCACCCGAAAGCGTGTACGTGACGAACGCCATGCCACCGGCATACTGGAAGTCGTTCACGTCGCGTGAGCCGTTGGGATAAACGCGGGCAAGCAGCGGTACCGCGCCGGACAGCTCGTCGAAATCCTGCCAGTCGATGAGGATACCGGCGGCGCGGGCCATCGCGGGTAAGTGGATCGCGTGATTGGTCGATCCGCCCGTGGCCAGCAGCCCGACCATCGCATTCACGATCGCCCGCTCGTCGACGACCTCAGCAAGCGGGCGCTCACCCGACCGACCGAGGTCCGCCAACCGATGAACGGCGGCACGCGTCAGCGCCTGGCGCAACGGTGTGCCCGGATTGATAAAAGCCGAATTGGGCACGTGAAGGCCCATCAGCTCCATCATCATCTGGTTCGAATTGGCGGTGCCGTAAAAAGTGCAGGTGCCGGCTGAATGATAGGAAGCGCTCTCGGCCTTCAGCAGCTCGTCGCGCCCGAC
>JAEVYW010000188.1 GCA_023392555.1 Pseudomonadota bacterium
TCGCTCTCCCGAGCCGATCGCCGCGATCGTGTCGCGCCCGATGCGCTGGCTTTCCGCGATCACCGCGCCGATCGTCTGGCTGCTCGACCGCACGAGCCGGTTGATCTTCAGGGTTCTCGGGATGAACCGCGAAAGCGAGAATACGGTCACCGCCGAGGAGCTTCACCTGGTCGTTGCCGAAGCCCAGACGGCGGGCGTGCTCGAGGAAAGCGAGCGCGCGATCATCTCCGGAATCGTGCGCCTCGCCGACCGGCCTGTGCGTGAGGTGATGACTCCGCGGACCGATGTCGACTGGATCGACGCGAGCCTCAGCGGCGATGCTTTGCGCGAAGCGGTCAAGGACACGCCGCACAGCCGCATTCCCGTTGCTGACGGCTCGGTCGACAACATCATCGGCGTCATCCAGATGCGCGACATGCTGGAGACGGTGCTGGAGGGGCGCGATCTCAACGTTCGCGAGCTGACTCGAAGCGCTCCAATCATCCCGGACCTGATGGACGCGATGGATGCGCTTGTCGTGCTTCGGAATGCCGAAGTGCCGCTGGCGCTGGTCCACGACGAATATGGCCATTTCGACGGGATCGTGACCCCGGGCAGCATCATTGCGGCGCTCGCCGGCACCTTCCGCCACGACGTCGAGGAGGGTGAGGAGCCTGACCTCGTCGAGCGCGAGGACGGGAGCTGGATCGTGTCGGGCGCGGCAAGCGCGGACGTGCTCGCCGACCGGCTGGGCATGCAGATGCCGAACGAGCGCGACTATTCGACGGTCGCAGGTTTCGCCTTGTCGGTGCTCAAGCGGTTGCCGGAAATCGGGGAGACCTTCGAGCATGACGCGTGGCGGTTCGAGGTCGTCGACATGGACGGCCGCAAGATCGACAAGCTGATCGCGTCACGCCCGACGCGCAGGAAGCGCGACGTCGCCGAAGACGCCGCGGACGAAGCCTAGAGCTTACCGAAGCGCGATTCGAAGCCGTCCGTGTCGCCGCGGGCTAGATAGTCAGCTTGCTCCGGAACCCGGTCGCGCTGGAGGCGCCCACGGAACGCGCCGAGCTGTTCGTCGAGCCGCGAAAGCTCGTTCTCGCTCAACCCCGCGAGCTGCTCGTAGCGGTTGAAGCCCTGGGCATGGAGCGCTTCGGCGAGCTTCGGGCCGACGCCTTTGAGGCGCGTGAAATCGTCCGCCATCTCGTCGCCAGCAAGCGCGCGATGAACGGGGGCGCGCAGGATTTCGCCGGTGACATCGCTGGTGGCGGCCGCATGCTCTCCGGCAAGGCCGCGGCCTTCAGCTTCGGCCTTGGGCGACTGCATGTGGGGACGGATCGGCGCCGAGTCATTGCTCAGTCGGACACTCTGCCGCGGCTTGAGCAGCAGATAAGCGACGATCGCCAGGACGATCGCGGCGATCAGGATGACGGGCCAATTGTCTTGCAGCATTACCATCTCCACTCCGAGCGCGACCGGCGGCGGAGCTCAAGCAAATAGGACAACAGCAATCCAAGGCCGAAAGCGACCAGGGATGCAAGCGTGACTTCGGCAAGTACCGGCAGGCTCGAGCCGCCGCTGGTGTCGGTCCAGCGCGCAGCGGCGACGCCCGGCGTGTCGTTGAGGATGCGGACCGTTTCGGCGCGCTGGAACTTGTCGGCCGGACCGGAGAGCAGGATGGTGCGGCGGATCGGATCGCGCTCAACCTGCGACTGGAATTGCGGGACTTCGAACGCGACCAGCAATTGGCGGACACTCGTCTGGAGCGAGTTGGCGAGCCGGTCGCCGGCACCCAGCGGGCCGTGCCAAAGCGCGGTGAGCGCGACCCCAGCGACTGCGCCGGCGGCAAATGCGAGGATGCGCCGCTGGCCCCCAAAGCGCTGGAAGGCGATGCGTCCGGTCATCACGCCAATGATCACGGCCGCGACGATGGCCGGCCAGTAATAGTCCCACAGCAGGTTCATGCGTCGGCGCCTTCGCCGAGCCGCTCCACCTCGCGCCAGCCAATGTCGCGGCGATGGAAGCCGTCGGCGAAGTCGATCTGGTCAACGGCGCGATACGCACGAGCGCGAGCGTTGGCGAAACTGTCCGCGACCGCGGTGACGGCAAGGACACGGCCGCCCTTGGCGACAAGCTCATCGCCCGAACGCGCGGTGCCGGCGTGGAAGACGGTGACGCCAGGGATCTGCTCGGCGGCCTCGATCTCGCGGATCAGCCCGCCGCTGGCAGGCGTGCCAGGATAGCCGTGGGCAGCGACGATGACGGTGACGGCCGATTGGTGCGACAGTTCGACCTCGACGTTGCTCAACTGGCCAACGGCGACCGCCTGAAGCAGCTCGGCGAAATCGCCCTCTATGCGCGGCACGATCGCCTCGCACTCGGGGTCCCCGAAGCGGACATTATATTCGATCAGCTTGGGGCCTTCGGCGGTGAGCATCAGGCCTGCGTAAAGCACGCCGGAAAAGGGCGTTCCAGCTTCGGCCAGAGCGCGGACCGTGGGGCGAACGATCTCTTCCATCGCCCGCTGCTCGAGCTCAGCGGTCAGGACGGGCGCAGGGCTGTAG
>JAEVYW010000276.1 GCA_023392555.1 Pseudomonadota bacterium
AAGTCGATGCGCACGCGACGCGCCTTGCCGAGGACGAGGATGCGCTGGCCCTTGAGGCGGTTCTCCAGATCCTCGCCGAAGGCCTTGCGCAGTTCCGGTAGGGCCCGAGGGGGGATTGAAATCGTCAGGCTGCGCTGGTCCCGATAATCGGTCTCGCTGTTGAGATAGAGAGTGCCGCGATCGCAGTCGGCGCGCCGAACCGGCATGTCGTAAACCGCAAAGACACCGCCCGGGGCTGCGTCTGCAGCCTTCGTGATTGCCTCCGTCGGAGTAAGCCTCACCATGCCGCGCGAGAGAGCGGCCAACGGCCCCGAACGCGGCTCCCCTGGACGCGGGGGCGCCTCGCGAACGACCGGCATCCGATTGATCGGCGGCGGCGGAGGCGGACTTGCCACCGCCAGCATTAGAAACTCAAGCATCGGACGACCCCTCGATGCGACCCGGCAAGCAACTGCTTAGCGACAGACGCATTCGGCGCAACCACTAGGGTTTCGGAGTGACGTCCCGCACTCGTCCGACCGTCGGGGCGGTGGGGTTCGTGGCGAGGTAGGCTTCGAGCGCGTCGAGATCGAGGCCCGCGTCGAACGTGTCGGTGCCTTGCGTGAAGACGGAAAAGCCGTCGCCGCCGCTTGCAAGGAAGTTGTTGGTCGTCACGCGATACCTGGCGGCCGGGTCGATCGGCTTGCCGTTGAGGGTCATCGACCGGATGCGATCGCCCTTCGACCGGTTGAGATCGTAGGTGACCTGAAAGTTTGCCGACGGGGCGAGCAGCGAGTTCAATTTCGCGCGGCCGTCCGCTTCGGTGAACTGCTGCTCGAGCAGCGCCTTCAGCTGTGCGCCCATCATCGTCTTCACGACCAGATTGTTGCCGAATGGCTGCATCGCGAAGACCTGGCCGTAGGTGATGTTGCCGCCTGCACCCGGGATGAGGCTGGTGCGGACGCCGGTTGCGTTGATGAAGGAGATATCGGCGCCGCCGCGATCCTTGGCGCGCGTGGCTGCAAGCTGCGCGTCGGCGATGAGATTGGCCGCCGCGGACTCACCATCAGTCTCGGATTTGGGTGCATCACCACGCAACTTGCCAACCACCCGGGCTGCCGCCGGAGCCGCTGCGTCCGCGTACCGCTTCACCAGAATTCCGATCGGGCTCGCGCTCGGATAATTGGGCGGAGTTGTTATCGCCGCATTCTGGGCGCGCTGGCTCGTCAACCGGTGGCTGACCGGATCGAAGGTCAAGCGCAGGTCGGTAACGAAGTAACCGTACTTGCCCGCGCTCGTCAGCAGTCGGGGCGCACCGCCGCGATCGACCTGACAGGCATAGGCATTGTGGGTGTGACCGGACACAATCGTCGCAATCGCCGGATCGAGCTTGTCGAGTATCGGCAGAATGTCTCCGGACAGGCCCTCGCAATTGCCGGTCTTGTAGGTTTCAGGCGTCTTCCCGCCCTGGTGGATTAGCAGGACGATGGTGTCCGCGCCCTGCGCCTTGAGCTGCGGAACCAGCGCGTTCGCGGTTTCGGCCTCGTCGGTAAAGTGCAGACCCGCGACGCCGGCAGGCGTCACGAGGGTCCCGGTCTCCTTCAGGGTCATCCCGATAAAGCCGATCCTTATCGGACCGACGTCGCGGATTGCCGTCGGCGAAAACAGGGTTGATCCGTCGTCCTTGCGGACGTTCGCCGCGAGGTAGCGGAATTTGGCGCCCTGGAACGGCTCAAGCCGGCACGGGACACGCGTCGTGAACTTCGCGCACCCTCCGTTCTGGATCCGCAGCAGCTCCGCGCTGCCCTTGTCGAACTCGTGATTGCCGACCGACGCGAGCTCGAGGCCCATCAGGTTCATCGCGTCGATCGTCGGCTCGTCGAGAAAGTAGGCTGATGTCAGCGGCGACGCGCCGATCAGGTCTCCCGCAGCCACGGTGATGCTGTTACGGTTGGCGCGCATCTTCGCCAGCTCGATGCCGATGGCCGCCGCTCCGCCTAGCGGGGCGCTTGCCGTCTGTCCGTTCGGCAGCTCGAACTTGATCGGCCCTTGCGACGGCTCGAGATTGCCGTGGAAGTCGTTGAGCGCGAGGATCTGCACTTCCACCGGCGCAGTCGGGGCTGGCGGCTGCGGAAGCTGCTGCGTAGCGCAGGCGCATACGAACACGGCCGCAACGGCAGCCGAAAGCCTGCGGATCATCAGCGGGCGCGCTCCGCGGGCAGGGGCTGCGGGGTGGCGTAAACCGCGTTGAGATAAGCGGCGAGGCGTACGCCGGCCTGCTTCAAACGCTGCTCCATCACCGGCGTGAACTTAAACACGTAGTTATAGGACAGTTCGGGAACTGCGGGCTTGCCGTCCTTGCCCTTCGCACCCGCGGGCGGAAGCGCCGGATAGACGGTTTCGCGGATCTGGCCGCTTTCGCTGATCCAGTCGCGCGGATTGACGTCCCACCAACGGATCACGTCGTCGTTGCTGGTGTGCCGGCCGAGCTTCGCGGCGAGTTCGGTGAACGACAATTGCTCGTCATCGACCATTGCCGAATCCCACACCGAGTGGAGGTTCATGTCGCGGCCGAACCACTTCACCTTCACGTCGTTGCCGCCCTTGTCGCAGCATTTGCCGACGTGGAGCGGCTGGTGAAGGTCGCCGACGATGTGCACGATGAAGCGAAGGGCCAGCTGCTTGTCGGCAAGGCTCGCGTTCGGGTCCTTCAGCGTCGCCGTATACTTGTTGAGCGCTTCCAGAGCATCGCCCTCCGACGGCGCATGATCGTAGATCACGCCGTTAAGGGTCACGTAGTGCCAGGGCGTCGAGGTCTTCTGCCAGAACTCCCCCGGCGCCGACCGCATCTCGTCCGGCCAGGTCGCTGCCTCGTCGAGGCTTTCGACACCGAGCAGTTCCTTCACGTGTGCGCGGGTCAGCCCGCTCAGCTGCGCATCGGCGAGTGCCGCGACGACGCGGTGGCCGGTCTTGCCCCAGGCGAACGCGGGCGAGGGAGTGAGCGCGGCAGCCGCAGCCGCGGCGATGAGGAACGAGCGGGCTTTCATGGGTCGTGGCTCTCAAGAGATTCGGGCTGGACTAGCGCATGCCCCGTGGACCGCCTTAAGGACAAGAGCATGACAGAAGATGAACTGATCGCCCGCGCGCGTTCGGCCGCAGCCAAAGCCTATGCGCCGTACTCGCGCTTCCATGTCGGCTGCGCGATCGAAAGCGTCGACGGCGAAGTGGTGACCGGCGCGAACATGGAGAACGCCTGCTACCGGCTCGGCATTTGCGCCGAGCAGAGCGCGCTGACGGCGGCGCAGCATGCGTTCGGGCTCGACAAGGTCGCTCGCATCGCGGTCGCGGGTGGCGGTCTGGAGGGTGACGAGCTCTCGGGCGACATCACCTGCACGCCCTGTGGCGGGTGCCGGCAGGCAATCCTCGAGGCCGCGCAACTTGGCGGGCGCGATGTCGAGATATTGTGCTCCAATGGTGCCGGCTCGGCATTGGAGCGCCATTCGATCGGCTCGCTGATTCCGCATGGCTTCGGCCCGGCGAACCTCGCCGACGCCGACTAGGTCGTTCGGACGATCACAAACGAGACGTTGTCCGGCGCGCCGCGCTCCAGGACCATTTCGACAAGGCGATCGGCCGCCTGCTCAAGCGGCTTCCCGGTCAGCTCCGCGTAGATCAGGTCGTCGTTGACCACTCGCGTCAGCCCGTCGCTGGCGAGGATGAACAGGTCGCCCTCGCGGGTGTCGCCTGCGCTGACATCGACGTTCAGATCCTCGGTCGCGCCGACCGCGCGCGTGACGACGTTCGCGTTGGGATGCCCTTCGGCCTCCGCTGGCGACAGCATGCCCGCATCGATCAGGTCCTGCACCAGACTGTGGTCTCGGGTGACCTGCGCGATCTCGCCTTCGCGGACGCGATAGGCGCGGCTGTCGCCCGCCCACAGGCAGGCGAACTGGTCACCGGAAATGACCAAGGACACCACGGTGCTTCCGATCGTGCGCGGATGCGACCCTTGCCGGGCGAGCTGGATTAACGAATGATTGACGTTCTGCAGCGCCGTCATGGCGTCGTTTACGAAGCGCTGCAGGTTGGCGTTCGGCGGAACGATCGACAAAGCTTCGACGACCGAGCTGCTGGCGACATCGCCGGCTTCATGGCCGCCCATTCCATCGGCGACGGCCCATAGTCCGCGCTCGGTGCGGACGAGGATCGAATCCTCGTTGACCTTACGCTTGAGTCCCGGGTGAGTTCGGCTGACGCACTCGAAGCCCACTGGCGGTCCCCCTGCGACGCGGCCTGCGCCGCAGACTAGCAATTAAATTCCGTTCATGCGATTTGCAATTAACGGGTTGCGGGTTGTCGCGGGGGTCTGCGGGCATGAGCAAGGCGTACAGCAATAAAGCGCTTCCCGCGGGCACAGTACTCCGCGAGTGGCGTCTCGAAGAAGTTCTAGGCGTCGGCGGATTCGGCATCGTCTATAAAGGGCGAGGCATCTATTTCGATGAACTCGTTGCAATCAAAGAATATTTTCCGAGCTCGATAAGTGAACGCGAGGCTGACGACACGGTCGTGCCGATCGATTCCGACGCGGAGGAAGTCCACGCGCTCGGCCTCAAGAAGTTCGTCGAGGAAGCCAAGCTCCTCTGGAACCTGTCGACCCCGAGTCGTCATCCCAACATCGTCAGCGTCCGAAGCCTCTTCGAAATCCACGGCACGGCCTACATGGTCATGGACTTCGAGGACGGGATCGCTTTGTCGCGAGAGCTCAAGAAGGGCGCCAAGTTCAACGAACGGAGTCTATGGAACATCATCCATCCAATCGCGGAAGGGCTTGAGCGGGCCCACCGCGTCGGCGTTCTCCACCGCGACATCAAGCCGCCGAACATCCTGATCAACGAGGATGGGCGGCCGGTCCTGATCGACTTCGGATCGGCGCGGTTCGAGGCGGCGGAAGCAACCAGCACCAAGGTCACCTTCCACACGCCGCCCTACGCTGCGATCGAACAATATGTGAAAACCTACCCGCAGGGCCCGTGGACCGACATCTACGCCCTTGGGGTCGTGCTCTATGAATGCGTGACCGGCGAGAAGCCGCCCGAGGTGCTGGAGCGCATGCACGCCGGGCTGGGCAAGCCGCTCGCTGACGGAAGCTGGCCGGGTTACAGCAAGAAGTTCCTTGCGGCGATCGATGCCGCGATGACAATCCGCCCTCAGGAACGCCCGCAGTCTATTTCCGCCTGGCTCGAGATGTTCGGCAAGAATGCCGGAAAGGCCAAGCCCGCGGTCATCTCGGAAGACGAAGACGCAACGCGCGTCTTCACGCACGAGCTTGCGAGCGAATCCATCGTGCCCGTGGCTCCTCCGGCGTTCGCCGACGGCGACAGCGTGGAAACGCAGGTAC
>JAEVYW010000045.1 GCA_023392555.1 Pseudomonadota bacterium
ATCGGGAGCATGTCAAGCAACGCCTGAAGGTGGGCCGAGCCGCTCGATGCCGGATCGGCGCCGTCGAACATCAGGAAAGTGCCGGCACCGTTGGGCTCGGCTGGATCGACGGGCAAGTGCGCGGCACGAAGCGGCTGACCCATCTCGCCCTCCGCGGGAAGGCGGAAAAGGCCGTCCTCCGCTACGCCGACGAGATCCGAAAAGCGCGGACTGTCGTCGACATTGTCAGGCGGGATCGCCCGGTCGGTGAAGCATTTGTTCGCAGCGAGGAGCCGGCCTTCGGCGCCGACGACTGCAGCGAGGACGCCCGCGCGTGTGAGGCCCTCCCCGACCGGCCCGGAGACGCTCTGGATGGCAAGAGCGAGCGGATCCGCTGCGGGCGCGCTCGGAAAGCGCCACAAAAGCATGTCGTTGCGCATGCCGACGCGCTGCACCTCGACTGCGATGAGACCGCTGGATGTCGCGACGCCAGCGACGCAGCCTGCACCGTCACGCCACGCCATCGATGCGGCGGCATGAAGCGACTGCATCGACTCGTCGTCTGTCGCGAGCCCGGGGGGCGCCATCGATTGGAAGCGCTCGCGATAGGCTTCGTTCGCGGACAGCAGAGCGCCGTCGGCGGAGGTAATTGCTGCGGGATCGGACGACAAAGACAGCCCCGCCCCGACCAGCGAGAAATCGGCGCTGGTTGCGTGGCCTAGCTCGGGGGCCGTCGCCGCGTCCTTCAACAGGATCGCTCCGATAGCGGCACCGACGAGGGCGCAGGCAGCGAGAACTGCGGCGGCGATGGGTCCGAAGAGGAAATAGACGACGGCGGCGCTCAGCACTGCCGCTATCGCCAAGGCGGGCGCCACCCAGCGGTTCGCCCTGTCGATCGGCCGTGCGGCGAGGGCCGGAAAATCCTGGTGAAGCATGCCCCCGCCTACCCTGCCATGATGACTGAAAGGTTCAGGCGGACGTCCGCTCTTCCGAGCGCCGACTCCATTTGCGTGCAACCCACCATCGCCATCCGAACAAGCTTATCCAATATCCGGCAAAAGCGAAGACACCGGCGATGACGGCGAGGCCGGTGATCATCGCAGGAGCTGCATCGGAGAAGAGCCAGGCGAGCCAGCGGCCGATGCTGGCGTGGGTCGTCGCCAGCACCTGAAGCGTGGTGAGGTCCGCGTGGAAGCCCATGCGGTTGCCGACGTTGAGCGCCGCGACGAGGAAGAATGGCGTGGTCGCCGGGTTGGACAGGAAGGTCATGGCTGCAGCGATCGCGACATTGCCGCGAAACGGCATGCAGACCAGCGCCGCGCCGACGATCTGAAGCCCCGGCACCATCAGGAAAATGCCGACGAACAGGCCGATTGCGACCCCGCGCGGGACCGAGCGGCGAGTGAAGCGCCACAGGTCCGACTGGCGGATGCGAGGACCGAACGGCCTCAGCCAGCGGCTGTTCTGCACTTCCTCTCGCGACGGAGCGTGCTTGGCCATGAAGGCGCGAACGGTCGTGGCGAGGTCAGCCACGATGTCGCAGCAGCCGCTGCTGCTCCCGCTTCCAGTCGCGTTCCTTCACGGTTTCACGCTTGTCGTGGACCTTCTTGCCCCTCGCTAAAGCCAGCTCGACCTTCGCCCGCCCGCGAGAATTGAAATAGATGGAAAGCGGGACGAGCGTCAGCCCCTGGCGAGTAATCGCCCCGTTCAATTTCGAAATCTCGCGGCCTTTGAGCAACAGCTTCCGCTGCCGCCGCGGCTCGTGGTTCATCCGGTTGCCGTGGCTGTATTCGGGAATGTGGCTGTTGATCAGCCAGACCTGGTCGCCGTCGACCGTGGCGTAGGATTCGGCGATCGACCCCTCCCCCTGGCGAAGCGCTTTCACCTCCGTGCCGACGAGCGCGATGCCGGCCTCGAAGCGGTCCTCGACGAAATAGTCGAAGCGCGCGCGCCGGTTCTCGGCGACGACCTTCTGCTTGTCGAAGGGATCAGGAAGGGGCTTGGACACGGGCGCTTTATATAGGGATCAGATCAGGCCCGCATGTTCGAGCGCCTGATCGACCGCGCGCTTGGAGGCATCGGAGGGGCCCGTCAATGGCAAGCGAAGGCCGGAAGGGAAGCCCGGGCGAACCTTCGACAGCGCATATTTGGCGGGGCCAGGCGATGCGTCGGTGAACAGAGCGGCGTGGAGTGGATAAAGCTGGTCCTGCAGCTTGAGCGCGTCATCCCAGCGCCCTTCCCGCGTCGCCGCCTGCAACTCCGAGCATAGTTTGGGCGCGACATTGGCGCTGACCGAGATGCAGCCGACGCCGCCCATGGCGTTGAAGCCAAGCGCCATGTCGTCATTGCCCGAGAGCTGGATGAAGTCGTCACCGCACGCCAGGCGCTGGGCGGAGACTCGGCCAAGGTTGCCGGTTGCATCCTTCACCCCGACGATGTTCGGCAGCTTCGCGATCTCGGCCATGCTGTCGTTCGAGATGTCGATCACCGCGCGCGCCGGGATGTTGTAGACGATGATCGGCAGCGGCGTAGCTTCGGACAACGCCCGGAAGGCCGCGACCATGCCTGCCTGGCTCGGTCGATTGTAGTAGCCCATCACGACGAGGGCTGCGTCGGCGCCGACGTCCTTTGCAGCGCGGATGTGCTCAAGGCTGACCGCGACCGAATTGCTTCCGCAGCCGGCGATGACGGGCACGCGCCCCGCTGCGACCGCGACCGTAATCTCGATCACACGCCGCTGCTCGGCGTGCGTCATCGTCGCGCTCTCACCCGTCGTCCCGCAAGGGACGAGGCCATTGGATCCTTCCGCGATTTGCCAGTCGACCAGAGCGCGAAGTGAGTCTTCGTCGACACAGTTATTCGAAAAAGGGGTCACCAGCGCAGGTATGGACCCGAAAAACATGACTTTTCACCTTCACGACGCGTTCGCCGAGGCAGATAGTTAACCTCGTTCAGAGACTGATAAGGACTGCTGTCGGAAGATGTCCAGCATGAGGCGAACCGCGTATCTTTTGCCACTGCTGCTTGGGACCGCCACCGCCGGTTCGGCGCAGGTTCCCGTTTACTCTCAGCCGGTCGCGCAGGCCTATGCCGCCTACCCGGTCAGCTATGCACTGAACGACTGGCGCAGGCTTCGCCAGAGCAGCGGTTATTCTTTCGCGGACTATGCGCGCTTCCTGATTTCCAACCCCGGCTGGCCCGAAGACTCGAAGCTGCGCCGCTGGGCGGAAGCCGCGATGCGTCCCGGCGAAGCTCCGGCGACGGTGATCAACTTCTTCGCATTCGAGAAACCGCGGACCGGCAACGGCTACGCGCGGCTGGCCGATTCCTACGCCGCGAGCGGGCGCATGAACGAAGCGCTTGCAGCGGCGAAGGAAGCCTGGGCCTCGGCCGATCTCAGCGCGACCGACGAGCAGGCGATCTATGCCCGCTACGGCAACAGCTTCAGTTACGTCGACCATGACCGGCGCACCGACGCCTTGCTCTTCGCCAAGGATGCGACGGACGCAGAGCGCTTCCTGCCGATGACGTCGGCAACGCGCCGCCCGGCCTTCGCGGCGCGGGTCGCGATGCAGAAGCGCTATCCGGACGTCGAACAGCGCTACAATCTCGTTTCGAGCCAGGTAACGAGCGACGCCGGCCTGATGATGGACCGCGCGCGCTACCTGAAGGACGCGAACTGGGAGACTCCGGCGCGCCAGCTTTTCGCCCGCAACTACAACTTCACCTATCGCCCGGCGGACCCCGAGCGCTTCCTCGACATGATGCTGCTGCTGGCCGGCGGAGCGGTCGATCAGCGGCAGTACAGCCTCGCCTACAACATCGCTCGCCAAGCCGACGACGTGTTCACGCCCGGGACGGTCA
>JAEVYW010000060.1 GCA_023392555.1 Pseudomonadota bacterium
CGCTCGGACCGCGCATTCTTCGCGCTGAGACGGCGGCGCTCGCCGGTCTCGCCGCTTTCATGGCGGTGGCCGGCGACTGGCGCTTATGACCCTATAAATCATCAAGTGCTGGCGTGCTTTCAAACGCGAAGCTAACGCCGCGACCGATGACTCAGCGCACCGACGATACGCCCGCTACACACCGCATGATCGAAAGCCGCGACGACCTGATTTCGGTCTTCGCCAAGGGCGAGAAGCCGCCCGAGCGCTGGCGCATCGGCACCGAGCACGAGAAGTTCGTCTTCCGTCTCGATGACCATCGTGCGCCGTCGTACGACGAGAAAGGCGGCATCCGCGACCTGCTCAACGGCCTGACCGAGTTCGGCTGGAAGCCGGTGATCGAGAACGGCAACGTCATCGCGCTCGCCGGTCAGGACGGTACGATCAGCCTGGAGCCGGCGGGGCAGTTCGAGCTTTCGGGTGCTGCGCTGGAGACGCTTCACCAGACCTGCGCGGAGGCGGCCCGGCACCTTGGCCAATGCAAGATGATCGGCGACCGGCTCGGCCTTGGTTTCCTCGGTCTCGGCATGTGGCCGGACAAGGCCCGATCCGACCTGCCTGTCATGCCGAAGGGCCGCTACGGGATCATGCTCAACTACATGCCGAAGGTCGGCAGCCTCGGCCTCGACATGATGCTTCGTACCTGTACCATTCAGGTTAATCTGGATTATCAGAGCGAAGCCGATATGGTGAAGAAGTTTCGCGTCGGGCTTGCACTGCAGCCGGTCGCGACGGCGCTCTTCGCTTATTCGCCGCTGACCGAGAGCAAACCCAACGGCTACCTCAGCTTTCGGAGCCACATCTGGGAGGACACCGATCCGGATCGCACGGGGCTGCTGCCCTTCGTGTTCGAGGACGGCTTCGGCTACGAGCGCTATCTCGACTACGCGCTCAACGTGCCGATGTACTTCGTCTATCGCGACGGCCGCTACATCGACGTCGCCGGCGAAAGCTTCCACGATTTTCTTGAGGGCAAGCTTCCGCAGCTGCCGGGCGAGAAGCCGCGGGTCAGCGACTTCAACGACCATCTGTCGACGATCTTCCCCGAGGTTCGCCTCAAGAGCTTCCTCGAGATGCGCGGCGCCGACGGAGGCCGCTGGGGCCGGATCTGCGCGCTTCCGGCGCTTTGGGTCGGCCTGCTCTACGACGACCAGGCGCTGGATGCGGCCTGGGACCTCGTCAAGGACTGGACGATCGAAGAGCGGCAGCAGGTGCGCCATGACGTTCCGCGGCTCGCGCTGAAGACGCCGCTGCCACGCGGCGGCACCGTCCATGACCTTGCCCGCGAAGTGGTCGAGATTGCAGCCGCGGGCTTGAGCCGCCGTGCAAAGCTCAATGCTGCGGGGGACAATGAGAGCGGTTTCCTCGAACCGCTGCGTGAGGTCATCAGCAGCGGGAAGACGCCGGCCGAACGGCTGCTCGACAAGTACAACAATGAATGGAACGGTGACATCAGCCGCATCTACTCGGAGATGAGCTTCTAGATGGACATGCACACCACGCAGCGCCGCGGCCTTTACCCGGCGATCGAGCCTTACGAGAGCGGGATGCTCGACGTGGGCGACGGCCACCGCCTGTATTGGGAGCTATGCGGCAATCCCGACGGCAAGCCGGTTGTGTTCCTCCACGGCGGCCCCGGCGGCGGATCGAGCCCTGATCATCGCCGCCAGTTCGACCCGGACAAGTACAAGATCCTCGTCTTCGACCAGCGCGGCTGCGGCAAGTCGACGCCCTATGCGAGCCTCGAGAACAACACGACCTGGCATCTGGTCGACGACATCGAGAAGCTGCGGACGCAGGTTTCGAAAGTCGAGAAGTGGCTGGTGTTCGGCGGAAGCTGGGGATCGACGCTGTCGCTCGCTTACGCCCAGAAATATCCGGAGCGGGTCACCCAGCTGGTGCTGCGCGGGATTTTCCTGTTCCAGCAGTTCGAGCTGGACTGGCTCTATCGCGAGGGCGGCGCGAGTTCGCTCTATCCCGACAAATGGGACGAGTTCGTCGAGCCGATCCCGGAAGGTGAACGCGGCGACCTCGTCGAGGCCTATCGCAAGCGCCTGACCGGCGACGATGCCGACGAGCAGCTTCGTGCGGCCAAGGCATGGAGCAAATGGGAAGCGGACACGGTGACCGTCCTCCCGCGCCCCGAAGTCGTCGAGCACTTCACCTCGCCCGACGTCGCGGTCGCGGTGGCTCGGATCGAGAACCACTACATGCACAATCACGGCTGGCTGGAAGAGGGTCAGTTGCTCCGGGATGCCGGCAAGCTTCGCGGCATTCCCGGCATCATCGTCCAGGGCCGCCACGATTGCTGCACGCCGCCGCGCGCCGCCTGGCAGCTGAAGCAGGCGTGGCCGGAAGTCGATCTGCAGATCGTCCCCGACGGCGGGCATCTGTTCAACGAGCCGGGCGTGCTCGACGGGCTGGTGCGAGCGACGGACCGTTTCGCCAGCGAGTAAAGCGTAACCGAGGGGAGAGACATGGCGGAGACGGGACACACGCCGCTGCGGCGGGTGGTGATGGCGAGCCTGATCGGCACGACCGTCGAGTGGTACGATTTCTTCCTGTACGGCTCCGCCGCTGCGCTCGTCTTCAACAAGCTGTTCTTCCCTGAATTCGACCCGCTGACGGGCACGCTGCTGGCGTTCGCTACCTACGCGCTCGGCTTCGTCGCGCGACCCGTGGGCGGGATCGTGTTCGGCCATTTCGGCGATCGCATCGGACGCAAGCGGCTGCTGATGCTGAGCCTCGTCCTGATGGGCCTCGCGACGGTGCTGATCGGCGTCCTGCCGACCTATGCGCAGATCGGAATCTGGGCGCCGATCGCGCTGATCGCACTTCGGCTGGTGCAGGGCTTCGCGGTCGGCGGCGAATGGGGCGGTGCGGTGCTGATGGCCGCCGAGCACGGCGACAGTGCGCGGCGCGGCTTCTGGGCAAGCTGGCCGCAGGCGGGCGTTCCGGCCGGCAATCTGCTCGCGGCCGCCGTCCTTGCGATCATGGCTGCTGTCCAGACCGAGGCGGACTTCCTCGCCTGGGGCTGGCGCGTGCCGTTCGTGCTGTCGGCTTTGCTCGTCGTCGTCGGCTGGTACATCCGCAATCGCGTCGCCGAGAGCCCGATGTTCGAGAAGGAACTCGGCGAAGCCGAGGCGCCTCCCAAGGTGCCGGCGATGGAGGTGCTCCGCGAGCGTCCCAAGGCGCTGGTGCTCGGCGCGGGCCTGCGCGTCGGCGAGAACATCTCCTATTACATCCTCACCGTCTTCTCGCTGACATACCTCGTCGACGTGTCGAAGGAGAGCCGCGGGCTTGCCCTCAACGCCTTGCTGATCGGGGCGGCGGTGCAGTTCTTCGCCATCCCCTTGTTCGCGCTTCTGTCGGACAGGATCGGGCGGCGTCCGGTTTATGCGATCGGCGCCTTTGGCCTCGCGGCCTGGTGCTTCGTCATGTTCGGCCTGCTCGGAAGCGGCGACAACGCGTCGATCATCCTCGCGCTGGTGGTCGGCCTCGTCCTGCACAGTGCGATGTACGGTCCGCAGGCGGCGTTCATCACCGAGCTGTTCCCGACCCGCATCCGCTATTCCGGCGTCAGCCTGGCGTACCAGTTGACGTCGATCGTCGCCGGATCGCTCGCACCGATCATCGCGCTGTGGCTGTACAAGGACTATAGCTCCGCCACGCCGGTTGCGATTTACGTTGGCGTGGCCTGCGCCATCAGCGGCGTCAGCGCACTGCTCGCGCGGGAAACGCGCGGCATGGAGCTCGAAGCGATCCGCTAGCTACTCGCCCGGGCGGTAGCGCCGCTCGACGTGGCCCTTGAGGTGGTCGGGATAGAAATAGACTTCGCGAAGAGCGCCAGACGCGTAACGTGCAGCCTGGTCGTTGAAGTGCGGTGAGGCGGGGTTGCCGCTCTCCCCGCCTGCAGTGACCGCTCGAGCGCGGACGCGTTTGCCGAACTCGACGATGGCAACGAAGCTGTTGCCGTTGGTGCCGTACCAGCGCTTGGTCCCTGGCTTCTGCGATGCGCCGAACGAGGCCAGCGAGCCCCAGCGCCCGGATCCGAACGGCACCGGAATGCTCGGCTTCGCATCGTCGAACGGATGATCGATCGCCGGCGAGATTCGCTGGAAGCGGTTCACTTCGCCCCAGCGCACCTGCCAGCGACCGAAGTCGCTTGTGAGCCGGCGCACCGCTTTGTCGAAGGTCGCAAGCTTCTGCGCGGGGTTGGTGTGATCGAGGCGCACGTAGACCGGTTCATTGTCGTCCCAGTCCGCGGCGGTCACCAGCTTCCACAATTCCTCGCCCCAGAAGTGGCCGAGCGTCGTCGCAACCGAGTTCGCGTCCCAGCGGAAGTTCCAGCCGCGCAAGGTGTCGATCGGGCCGGCGAGACGGGTACGGCGCGCATCGCCTTTGGGAAGCGCGTCGAACGCCCCGATCAGCTGCGGCACCATCCGCGCGAAGCCGGGCTGGAAGCTGTCGAACGCCGCGGCGTTGAGCCGGTCCGCAGTCCATCCCGGCGGCCCGCTCAGCAGCTGCAGTGCATGAATCCCGCGCGGGTTCTCGCCAAACGTATCCATGTAGCGCGGGAAGTTCGCGGGCCTGGGGCTCTCGGCCCCCGCAGCCCGGTACGGCCAGGTGTTGGTGTTCTGCACCCAGCCGACGCGCGGGTTGACCGTGCTCGGCAGCTCGTTGAGCGCGTGGAGAGGGCCCCAGTCGGTGCGCGGGTCGCTGCCGTCGACCGGCTTGGTGAAGTCGAAGCGATTGTCGCGGCGCGGCATGAATTGCGGCATCAACATCGCGATCTCGCCCTTGCTGCTCGCGAAGACCGTATTGTTCGAACTGTTGGCCTTCAGGTTGGCTACCTGGAGGAAGCTCGCGAGATCGGACGTTTTGGTTCGCAGGAAGCTTTGCTGAAGCGCCGCAACGGGCTTGTTCATCATCGCAAATGCGATCCAGCGGTCACCTTCGCGGCGGATAATGGGCCCGTGATGCGTTCGGTAAGTTTCGAAACTGCGCGAAGCCAACTGGCCGCTGGGAAGCCGATAGCGAATGGTCACCGGTCGTGTCGCGAGCGGACGACATTGCGAACCGTAACGATAGCAGCGGCCCCGAGGCCCGCGCGCGATCCTTTCTGCGAACTCGTCGACGTTATCGACGCCGCTCGACGTGTGCATCCAGCCGACGCGGCTGTTGAAGCCCTGGTAGATGAAGAACTGGCCCCACGTTGAGGCGCCATAGGCGTTGAGCCCTTCATCGCTCGTCACCTGCTGTTCGGAGCGGAAGAAGAAACTGGTGTGCGGATTGATCAGCAGAAGCGCGCCGGTGCCCGGCCTGGTGATGGTCGGGGCGATGGCGATGCCGTTCGAGCCGCGAGGCTCGTGGTCGGGCGGCGTGTAGCTGGCCGTCTGCTTGCCCGAATAGAATTGCTCGAGCGCCTTGAGGTCGATGCGCTCGATGTCGCCGCCGATGCTCCCTTCGGTGAAGCTCAGCGCCATCCACGGCTCGAACCGGGCGAGCACACGCGGCCGGACGTTGGGGTGGGTCGCGAGATAGAAGTTCAGCCCGGCCGCCCAGCTATCCATCAACCGCTGGAGCCATGGCGGACTCGCGGCATAGTCCGCCTTTAGCTCATTCTCGCTGACGTAAAGCTGCGCGCGAAGATCCTGCCAGATCGCTTTCTCGCCGTCGGCTTCGGCCGTGCGGCCAAGCGCGGTCAGATAGTTCGCCTCGACGCGCGGGAAGTCGTCCTCAGCCTGCGCGTAGATCATGCCGAAGACCGCATCGGCATCGGTCTTCCCATGGACGTGCGCGACACCCCAATCGTCGCGGGTGATCGACACGCGCTGGGCCTGGCTCCGCCATTGCTGGAGCTCGGGCGGCGATGCGGCGGTGAAAAGGAAGAGGAGGGGGAGGAGTGCGGCGC
>JAEVYW010000228.1 GCA_023392555.1 Pseudomonadota bacterium
CAGCGCTGGCCGACCGTGCCCGACGTGCCTGCGATCGCCGAGACCGTGCCCGGCTTCGAGGCGGTCGGCTTCTACGGCATCTCCGCGCCGAAGGGCACGCCGCCTGAGGTGGTCGAGATTCTCAACAAGGCCGTCGGCGAAGCCCTGAAGGATCCAAAACTGGTCGCGCGCCTCGCCGAGACCGGCGGCCTGCCGCGGCCGATGAATCCGGCCGAGTTCGGCAAGCTGGTGGCCGACGAGACCGAGAAGTGGCGCAAGGTCGTCGAGTTCGCCGGCGTGTCGGTGGACTGAAGCCCCTCGCCTTCGGACAAGCATGTGAGCGGGACCGTGACCGGCGCCCGCTCACACCGAAGTTTGAAAACAACCCCATGCACAGTAGGGTTTGTGGCTGCCGAAAAAACGAATACGACATCTGGGGCGCTTGACACGTCGGGCAAAACAGGTGCATAAGGGCAATATCGGAAATTTCGAAATCGATCGTCGTCAGCCAGTGCCGCGCCGGCCTGTTGGCCGGCCAGGCCTCGGCATTGCACCCCCGCCTCAAGCCCTGTAAACGAACCGCGCACCGTTGCCGGCCGCGCTTCTCAAGCGGCCGTTCCCGGCGGGGCCTGTAGCTCAATGGTTAGAGCCGGCCGCTCATAACGGTCTGGTTGCAGGTTCGAGTCCTGCCGGGCCCACCACGGTTCGCCCTTCGTATGCGGACACTTTGAAAACGACTCGATTTCACCTTTAAGAACGACTCGATTTCGTTTTGAAAACGACTCGATCTCAGATCTCCCTGAACTGCCTATCGAATTTCTCCTCGATTTTTTCGCCGAATTTGCGGCCCGAAAAAAGTGAGGGGGGTCTAATCAGCTTCGTGGCGTCTTCCGACGCCTGCGTAATCCACGCAATCGCCTATAGAGGAAGACATGAAGAGGCCATCGAGCAAGTTCGTGTTCCATGAGCAGGAAGTCGCCGGCGTCCTGTTTCGTGCCATGGTCGTCCCGGGCGCGTCGTGCTGGATATACAAAACTCGAGCGGTCGCGAGTCCAGCGTAGACCTCATCGGAGAGGCATTCGCGCTGCCCAGTCTCTGCTACGCCGCCAAAGGTTGGCAGCGCCGCGGAATGCTTTCAGGACCGCCAGGCTGGGCGGTCTACCACGACACGGATCGCGAGCCGCGCATGTTTCTCGGACATCTTCATTTCAACGACGTGCGGCTTCTCGCGCATGAATTCGGCCTGCATAGAGAGGATTTCCTTGGCAATCAGGTCTGGTTCAAGGATTCAATCGCTGGCCAGACGCTGAAGCTTATCATGCTCCGGTACGCGCGGCCTATTCCGGAAGGCCGACCCCTCGCTGGATGGCTGGGCCGAAGCGGTCGTCTCCATGGAGCCGGCGCGGCCTGGCCGGCCAGGTATTTGAAGTAGATCGCTCTGGGCGTCCTTCCGGTCGAAAACCGACGGGCCCTTCGGAATGCCCTGTTGTGTACGACGAGCGGCTCGATTGCCGTATATTCCGGTGGCCTACGGCTTCGTTGTGGACCGGTCATTCTCCGGAGCGATCTGTGTCGTCAGCCGCTTGAGGTTCGACATCAGTTGGTCACGAACCTCGTCCTCGCTCGTGCTCCACAGCTGGGCAAGCGTCGGTTCGGTTCTCGCCACGTCCCAAGGAAAGAGGGGGCGCCCCTCAACCTGCGCGAAAGGCCCATCCGACTCGGTCAACATTCGCTCGCGCGGCATCAATGCGGCCAACCCGCGGCCTCGTTCCCCATTGAGCATCGCCGGACCAATGCTAAACCAGCAGCCCTGCTCGACCGCGCGTTGCAGCTCGCGGCGCGATCCCGAAAACCAATGGAGCACGGGGATGCCGGCATCGGGCCGCGAGGCGAGCGCATCGAGGACGGGTCCTGCTGCGCGGCGGCTGTGTATCGTCATGATGCGACCGCCGGCCGATCCGCACATCCGCAGGATATCGTCGAACACTCGACGCTGCGTATCCCAGGTTGCCTTCAGTTCGGGGCCGCCGTCGAGTCCGATCTCGCCGACGTATCTCGTTCGCGGCAACAACTCTTCGAACAGCGCGAGTTCGCTCCGGCGTTCATAAGCAAGCTGAGGATGCAGACCGAGCGCGGTGCGGATGCGGGCGGCCCCTTCCGCGAGCGCGGCCGTCCCGGTCCACGCCGATGGCGTGGTCGTCACGGACAGGACAAAGAGATTGCGCTCGACGCATTCCTTCGTCGTCGCTTGAGGATCCGGATAGAGGTCGAGATGCGCGTGTAGATCGATCACTTCACACCGTACTTCGCGTGCAGGTGCCCAAGTTCGGCGAGCCCCCGACGTAGCATATCCCGCAGCAACTTGCGATCGTCGATCCGCGGCCATGACAGCGCGCTCCCGAGCCACTCGTCGAACCCTCCGTCATGGACGGCGGTCAAGGCCATTCCGACCGAACGGACGTCGTCGAAGCCCGCGTGCTGCGCGTCGTCACGACCGAGATGTTCGAACACGTACTTGGTCGGATCCGGTTGTCCCCAGGCGACGAAGGCGGCTCTCCGAACTTGACAGGGGACGCATCGTCCGCAGTGGCTGTACTTGAATTTCTGGAATCGACCGCAACTCGTCGATCGCGCGGCCAAGACGCGCAGCAACGGCTGATCGGCGCATTCCTTCAGCATCTCGCCCTTCGTTTTGTCGGCGTAGGGAGTGCGAATCGTCACTCGAATTCCTGCGGCGTCCAGCAGATCCTGAAACAGCGCGAGGAATTGAGGATGCGCCGTGCGCGTGCTCAGGCTGCCGATCCGGCTCCCGGTCAGCGGCGGATTTATCGCGATGAACCCGTTCTCGCAGACGTAGAGGGGAACGGTCGCTCCCGCATTATAGGGCGCGAGCGACGTCGCGACGAGAACGCCGAACGCGAGAAAGATGATAGACCGGGCGCGCTGCGAAGTGTCCTTCGGTTTCGGCACGACCGCGTTGTCGTTGAGCTGCACGTGCCGCAGGCCGCCGCCGATCGCACGTGCGAATTCCTCCTGCTTTTCCGAGTCCCCGCGGACGATCTTGCTAACGACGAGGGGGCGAATGCCCGCAGCAGCGAGGTCGATCGTTCCGACGAGGCTGTCGAGCCCCCCGGACAGCAGCGCCACGCAATCCTGCGGCGGCCGAACCATACGCGCCGGCTCGGGCGCTGCCGCTCCGCCCGGAATGAACCGTAGCCGCCACCTGTCGGTGGTCAGAAACGCAAGCGCGTCCGCGACCAACGGTGCCACTCCGTTCCAGAAGCCCGGCTCGGTCACGGCGATCTCCAGATCGAATTCGCGAGTCCAACCGTCCGGACTTTGGGTGCGAAGCCCCGCGGCATCCGCCACCATGACTGAGTTGGCGATGGAAAGGAGATCCCATGCGCGCCTCTCCGGAGCCAAGCGCTCCCTCCAGACATCGCTACGTACGGCGGCGCCCGCGCTTGCCCGGCTGCGTGCGCCCGCCTGGCCGTACAGGACCACCCTAAGCCTACCGGCTTCGTCGAGCCGGCCCAATTCGGCAGGTGCGCACAGTAGCCTCATTCTTCGAATCCTTCGAAGACTTCGAACGTATCGCGAAGCGCCGCTTGCACGACGCGGGCGACGCGCCCCGACGTGAGGATCCGGCCTTGGTCCCTCAACTTGCGGAAAGAGGCGGCGACGGTCTCGGCGATGTACGCCCGCATCTGCTTCAACCGGGACATCGCTACAGTCGCGGTCGGGGCTCGCTCGAGCAGGTGCTTGCCGACGTCGAGTTCGAAGCGCCGGGCGACGTCGATGGCGGTGAACTTCTCGATAACGAATTCACGCTCGACGTCCGACAGATTGAGCAGGTCCGCTTCCGGAAACTCCGTCAGCAGTTCCGACATCGCGTCGTGCATCGAGGCACGCTCCACCTCGGCATCCTGCGTGCCGTCGGCTTGCCTGACCGCCTCGATGATCGCGGTCGCGATCTCCTCCGTCGACCGTCCGGCGAGTGCGGCGGCGTCGATCGGTGCGTCGGCGGCGCCCGAAGCGGTCGAATGCAGCGCGTATCCGAGAGACCCGGCGGTCTGGGCCGTGCCGCCAAACCGCAGGGTCGCGATGTTCGAACCGCCGTATCCGTTGCGGACGTAGTGACCGAGCCCGCGTCTCAGATCGCGGCCGTCACCCGATCGCGCGAAGTTTCCCATACTGCTACGGGCCCCGCCGAACCGCTTCTCGGGAGCGATGGGTGGAGGCTGCAGCCCGGGCGGTGGCGCGGCCGGCGGCGCAGCGGGGACGGGAGGCCGTTCGTCCAGTGGCAAGCCGTCGGGCGGTTCATTCGGGGGCTGCGGGGGAGGTGGTACCGGATCCTGGGGCGCGGCTGGCGTCCATGGCGGCACCATCGGCACGCCCGGACCCGGACCATCGCTAGATTGCGACGTTCCCATTCGCCCTCGTCTTGTTGATCGCGTTCTTCACGGGCCTCGAGACGTCGCCCGAGGAACTCCATGCATCGAGAAGCGGCGCCGCCCACGGGCGGTCTCCAATCTTCGGCACAATGCTTGGCTGAATCTGCTGATGGGGGCGGGCCTCAAGGAACGCGGCCAACCGCGGCCCCTGGACGGGGTCCGCATCGGCGAGCGCAATGCAGGCGGTGAGTATGTGCGGCGCGCCCCATTCCTGTTCCTTGCGGGCACGCTCCAGCAGCCGATCCATGATCACCGTGGTTTCGATGCGCGGAATGCGGACAAGGCGATCCTTCAATCGGGCCGACATTTCCGGATGCTCGATCATCGCCGCGAGAAGTTCGGCCCCGTCGGACGACAGACGGTCTTCGGGAGTGATCAGCGGAGCGTGCTCGCGGCTGACGTAGAGGGCGCCGCGGAGATCGACGTCGTGCAGCGGCGGCGACAGAGCCAGCCATTCGCGCACGAAGTCGCCAGTCCACGGATCCTTCATGTCCAGATCTCGACCGGCGGCCGCTGCCTCCTCCCAGTCCTTCAGGAACGCGGGCTTTCCTTCCCCGTCCGTCGTCACGTTTTTGACGAGCTCGGCATACGCCTTGGCGTCGCCGATGCGCTCGAAAAGAAGGAGCTTGGCGAGGACCGCCTCGTCGACGCCGACCCCCTGCGCCTTGGAAATGGTCATGCGGATCGAGAGCGCGTTCAGAAAGCGCTTGATCAGCCGCGGATTGCCGACGATCCCGGACGCCGTCGTCATGAGCGAGGCCAGCCGCTCGGCTGTGTCGAGTTGTCCGACTAGCATTCCCGGCAAGCCGATGCCGAGCGAGTTGACGAAGGCGCGGTCCACCTTTTTGCCCTGCCAGGTGCTTTTCAGTTGGTGGATCACGGCGGCTCGGATCTTCTCCTTGTCAGGCTCTGGTAGGTCGCTGTTCTCCACGAACAGCAGCATCATGTATGCGCGCACTTCCTGCGTGCCGAGTTGCGGCACGCGGATCGGGACCTGGATCAGCTTGTCGAAGTAGTTCGTGACCATCAGGTCGTTTTCGACGCCCGCGAAGTGCTTGCGCACCGCGTGCTTGATCATGTCGTTGTCTGCGGCGATGACGAATGCGGTGTTCTTGAGGAACAGGAAGAGGCGGATCGCCTCCAGCGTCGAGATCGTCGTCTCGGGCAGGCAGCGATCCAGGTCATCGATCAGCACGACGAGCGTGATGCCGAGTTCTTCGAGGGTCTGCTCGAGCGTGTCGCGCAGCGCCTGGATTTCCTTCGGCGGAGACGTCTCCTCCTTGGGATTCAGAAGCTCCCCGCCTTCCTTGGCAGCATCGCCGGCGGCCTTCTTCGCCGCATCGGCATCGCCCTTCCCGAAGCCCTCGTTCCACACCTTCTTGCCGAGCTCGAAGAACTCTCCGGCGGCCCCAACGGGCGGAATGCCGAAATAGATCGACGCCGCCGATGTCGTCGCGAGCTTCGCCACCCGCAGCCACTTCACCCGCTTGGCGAGGGAGGCGACCTTGTCGAGGGCCGTCGCGCGGCTTTCGGCCTCCTTCGCGAGCTTGTCGGCGATGACGTCCATCAGGGCGGCGCGCGCGTCGTCGTAGCCCTGGTAGAGCCACGCGTTGAATTCGACGAAGACGTACTTGTCGGGACCTTTCTTCCCGCCGTTGTCCTCGCGGGCGGCCACGGCGGACCGGGTGAGCTTGATCATCGACGACTTGCCGATGCCCCAAGCACCCGACACACCGATGGAGATCGGGCGGCCCTTCGCCTGGACGATGATCTCGGCCACGGTTTCCGCGACGCCGGAGAAGTTCAGGAAATCGCGTTCCGTCTCGTTATCGGCCCACATGGTCGCCCCACCCGCACATCTACCCGGTTGCAATTAGCCGGTTCCAGATGCCACAAATTTTAGTCATCATCCACATGTAGTGGCACTGCGGGGCCGTTTCCAGCATATGTTGCGTTTTCTCGCTGCAACCATATGTAGAGGAATTGAGGCCCCGCGTGCTGGAAACGGCCGTCGGGAGGAAAACGCAGTGATTTCAATTTGCTAGGGCGTGCAAATGGCTGACGAGCTGCTCAATCATACGAAAACTTATCCCCGCATGGCGCATTGGTTCGATCCGGTGCTCCTGTTCCAGCTGCTGAACAACGTGGTCGTGTCATCGACGTTCGGGCAATACGCGGACAGGCGATTGATAATCGCGGCGCTCGACACCGTGTCGCCCGAGGAGCATGCAAGGCGGGCGGAGGAATTCCGATCTCGCCTCAAGACGGACGAACACGGCGGCGTTTGGATCGACTGGGTCGCCGATCTCGGCGACGGCTTCGACAGCACGTACGCGGTAGCGAGTCTGCTCGCACGGAAGGAATTGAAGGTCGGCGACGTTCATCTGCCGCGCGGCCAGGCGCTCATCATGGGCGGCGACGAAGTCTATCCCAAGGCCACCCGGCAGGCCTACGAGAACCAGCTGAGGCAGCCCTACGCATGGGCGGCTCCCGACCCCGACAAGAAGAATGACGAGGGAAGGCCGCTGCTCGCAATCCCGGGCAACCACGACTGGTACGACGGTCTCGTCCTCTTCCTCGCGCTCTTCTGCAAGGAGAAGCCGTGGCATGTCGGCGCGTGGCGGTCCTACCAGCGTCGCAGCTACTTCGCCGTCCGCCTGACCGAGACCTGGTGGCTGTGGGCGACCGACGTCCAGCTCGCCGACGACATGGACGGGCCGCAGGCGGACTACTTCAAGCACATCGCCGCCAGCATGCCGGCGAATTCCAGGATCATCCTGTGCAGCGCCGAGCCTGGCTGGCTGTACACGGACAGCAACCGCAAGTCCTGGGAGATCATGGAATACGCCGCCGGCATCGCGATGAATGCCGGCCGCGGACACACGATTCCGGTGCTGCTGTCCGGCGACACGCACCACTACAGTCGCTACGTCGGCAAGGACAACCGTCAGTACGTCACGTCAGGCGGCGGAGGAGCATTCCTCCATCCGACGCATCAGCTCGAACAGGAAGCCTCGGTGAATTTCGTCCATCATCGCGAGGGCCTGAAGCTCGACACCATACCGGATCCTAAGGATCCGAAGAAGACGACAGCAGCGGTGTACCCGTCGTTCTCGACGAGCAGGTCACTGGCGCTGCGGAACGTGCTGTTTGCGTTCACCAACTGGGATTTCTCCCTGCTGATGGGCGGGATCTACTTCCTGTTCGCGTCGCTGATCTCGCTGCGGGATCGCCCCGACGTCTACGCTCTGATCGCCGCTGTCTTCGGCGCGTCGCTGATCGGCTACACAATCAAGCAGGAAGTATCCAGGAAATTTAAGATCTGGAGTTCGGCCGCCGTGCACGCAGCCGCCCACGTCCTCGTTCTGATCTTCGCCGCACGCTATGCGATCGCGTTCAACAACGCGCATTTCGCATGGAGCGGCGAATGGTGGGAGGTCTGGAAATGGTTCGGCATTCTGGCCATCGAGATGGTGCCCGTCGGCTTCCTAGCCGGGAGCACGCTGTTCGGACTGAACATGCTGATCACGTGTCTGCTGTTCAGGATGAACCGCAATGATGCCTTCAGCTCGCTCCGGATCGGCGCCTACAATAACTTCCTGCGCTTCCGTCTGACCGAGGACGGCTTCGACATGTACGTCGTAGGGCTCGAGCGCGTTCCGAGGCGGGAAGACTGGATCGCCAACAAAAAGCACGACAAGAGCCGACCTGATCCAGAGATTCCGGTATTTGTTCCGACGCACGATCTCGAGCCCCATCTCGTCGAGAAAGTGTCGATAAGGTTCGAACCGAAGGATGTGGGTGCGGCCGCCGCTTGAGTGCGCCATCAGTCAAGCCATTCTCGCGCAGCGACGGCAAGGTGCACCGCGGTCAAGCTGCAGGTTGACGGCGAACGATCGGTGGATTTGGCTTAGAGGGTCGTTGACATTCTATAGTAGAGGTGAGTCGATGGTTCCCGCTCATTTCGGCGGCCGTCGTCGATAACGTTTTTCTTCGCACTTGACTTGGACTGCCCGTTTTGCACGATCTTTTTGCCCAAAAAATCGTTCTGGACCTGCCCAGCCAAATCGGCTGGTCGGCGTCTCGGCTCGCCAATCCTATCTACCATCTTCGCCGCCCAACAGAGCGCGTGACTGCGAGTGTTTTGGAGTTCGAACACAAGGGCGTTCGAGGATATAAGGCCGTCACACAGGACGGGCACTCCATCGCCATCGTAGCGGAACGGACCTCGTCCGCGCTGGGCTGCGACAGCGTGCTGCACGTGCCGACAGCAACCACGCTGCAGGAGATTTCCGAAGGTTTGGCCGCCAAGAGAGGCAGGTGGCTGTTTCCAAGACTACGACGAGCCTCGGACGATGCGCTCGCTGACGCCAAGATGGTGCCCGACGAGATCGTCAAGACTTGGCGCAACCAGATCGCTCTCAAAGCCGAGGACCCGGAAAACGATACACCCGGCCTTCGTGCGCCACAGATCGGCGCGGTCTATGCGACCCTCGCGCACTGGAGCACGTCTGAGAAGCCAGCCACCATCGTTATGCCGACCGGCACGGGCAAAACCGAGACCATGCTGGCCCTCCTAGTGGCCGCGAGGCTCGGTCGTCTGCTGGTCGTGGTGCCGAACGACAATCTCCGAACCCAGATCTCCACCAAGTTCATGGAGTTGGGCGTCCTGCGCGTGTGCGGCTGCCTCGGCGACCGTGCTCAACTTCCGATCGTCGCTGTCCTGCGTCACCGGCCAAAGACTGTCGAGGAAGTCGACGACGTCTTCCTGCGCGCCAACGTCATCGTCTCCACAATGCAGATCGTCGGCGGGTGTTCACCAGAGCTCCAGGAGCGGATGGCCGAAAATGTCTCGGCGCTGTTCGTCGACGAGGCCCATCACATTGGGGCGAAGACTTGGAACGCCTTCAAGGGACAATTCATCGGTCGCAGGCGAGTCATTCAATTCACAGCTACGCCCTTCCGTAACGACGGGCGGCGCGTCGACGGAAAGTTCATTTACGTCTATCCGCTGAAAAAGGCCCAGGAAGAGCAATACTTCAAGAAGATCGACTTCGTGCCCGTCAATGGCCTTGACCAGGACGATACAGACCAGCTCATCGTCGCCGGCGTTAAGCGCACCCTGGAACGCGACATCGCTGCCGGCTTCGACCATCGCGCCATGGCCCGGGCGGAATCCATCACGAAAACGCGCGCTCATGGCGTAGTCGGCATAGTTGTGGAAACTCATGTTGATCCAGAACGCATTCACAGTGGGCGTCACCCCAGACACTCGACCGCGTAGCCCCCCAAGCGGAACCATGTGCTCATATTCGATGCCGTACGGCCGCAGAGCATCCGGTACCGCCTCGCGGTTGTATTGCGGGTTCGTCCGGGAACGCGGCACCGTTCGCACATCACCCAGCAGGGTCACCTCGACGTATTGCAGCAGTTCAATGAATTCATCAAGCGTCCGGGTGCCGTGACCGATCGTGTAGAAAGGGTGCGCCATTCCGAAATCATCCTCTCCCGCCTTCGAATTCAATTTGGGGTTCGATGAACTCCGATTGCCACCACCGCCGGCGTCGGAGACCGATAGGCAGCAGTTCCGCCGTCCAACTCCTCAGCGACGGCAACGAGTACCAACGTCAGCGCTGGTTCCGATCTCTTTGCTCTCAGCCGGCAACGGCTCCGGCGTCTTGCGGCTCAAAGCGTTTCTGGCCGACACGCTTGCAATGAACGGCACGAACGGGTCCGGCACGATCGAGGCCACTCTCGGTCTGCTCGCGGCGGACGGCTTCGCTCCGGCGGACGCCGTTGCGGTCGCCACGCTTCACGCGTTGAGATACTTGCACTGATAATTCGTGGGCCGAACACACTTGGTCGGCAACGAGGAACAAATGGGCTGATTCGTGCCTTCTTAGTTTTTGGAGGAACAAATGGCTAAAGCAGCAAAAGCAGCATGGAAGCGTCCGGGCTCACCCATCGGCAAGAAGGGACCGCGCAAAGCAAATCCAAAGTACAAGCGACGTTCACGTGAGCCGTGGACCGACAACGAAGTGAAAAAGCTTCGTTCTTTGGCCAAGGCGAACACCCCAACTGGCGTCATCAGCCTGAAGATGGAGCGGCCTCCTGCATCCATCACCAGCAAGGCGCAACGCGAGGGCATCTCGCTGAAGCCGGTGAACCGTTCGCCCTACAACCGCCGCACAACGGAGGCGCGATCCAGCAACCGGCGTTAATACCTAATGGCGAGTACTGGGCTCGCCTTCTGTCTCTTCGACGATACCTTCTACGTCTGGGAGGTCGTCGCCCTCGGCCCCGTTGCACACATGGCATGCGGGCGCCGTCCTGGCAGCCACCATTTTCCTGCTAGGCGGGTTCAGCCGAGGCCGAAGCACACAAGACAATCCGCTCGGCCATATCACAATAACAACAAAGGCGCGCGGGCCTTGCTCCTGAGTTCGCAAGCATACCGCGCGCCCTGCGGCTGTGCCGCCTACAGGTGAGCACGGCAGCAACCGAGTCAGGAACGGCGTGTTCGTTTGCTGAATCCTTTCAGCGAGCTTGCACGCAGTAGTCCTTCAGACGTGATGTCCCTGTACTCAACTTCGGCGAAGAACTTCGGCTCGACCCAGGTTGCCTTCGGCTTCCTTATCGGCTTCGTGAGCTTCTGCTTGGGGCTGACGACGGTATCGAGAGCCTTGCGGATCTCCGCCGACTTCGACCTCGTCCAGCCCGTGCCCACCTTCCCCATGTAGAGCAGCTCCTTTCCCTCCTTCTTGCCGAGGT
>JAEVYW010000279.1 GCA_023392555.1 Pseudomonadota bacterium
ATCCCCAATGCAAGTACGAGGCGTGCCCCCATGCCGCGACTCCCGCAAAGGATCGCAGCAGGGGGCGACCAAACGCCCGTCCTGTCAATATCAGCCTTAGTGAACGGTCGCGGTACGCTCGACGCCCGAGAGAAAGTTCCAAAGCGCGCCGGCAAGCTCCTCGCCCGCGGCGACCGCTTCCTCGCGCTCGCCTTCCGGAAGGCGGTCGAGAAGCTCGCGGCAGACTCGGCTGTGCTCGACGTCGGCGCCTTCATGGACACGGAAGAAGCGAAGCGTCGCCTCGTCCTCGATGCCGTAGCGCTCGATCAGGCCCTCGATTTTGGCGCTGGCGACGCCCGGGAACTGGCTTTCATAGGCGTAGAGCGCGCCGAGGCCCGCAGCGTAGCATTGGCGCGAGAGCTTGCGGAAGGTGTCGATCAGGCCCTGCGTTTCCCGATTGAGCTGCTGCTCGCGAACCGCCGCGTCATTCTCGCCAAGGCCGCAGGCGAACATCATCCACAAGGTGGCGTGATCCTGCTTGCCGGCTTCGATGCCCTCTTCCTCGGCGAGGTTTTCGGCAAGCATGCGGCGGCCGTCGCGATCCGGGCAGGCGCTGTGCACCGCGCTGACGGCGCGCGGGAAGGCTTCGACGTGATGGAAGTACTGGCGAGCGTAGTCGCGAAGCGTTTCGATCGGCAGGCGGCCTTCGGTCCAGGCCTGGTAGAAGGGATGGCTGAGCATGGCCCGCTCGGCGACTTTCGAATCGATGCGCGAAGAAACGGTCATGAAGCCCTCCTGTGATTTGGTCGGGAGAGCGATAGCGTCGAGAACTCGACTATAAAAGAGCAAGCGAGGCGAGACGGTTGTAAAGCGTCGGCGGAAGCTCGCCGAGCCCGCTGTCGTCATTGGCCGCCGCAGCCGCTGCGTCGCTTTCGAAGTAACGCCAGCCCTGGTGCGCCCGCTTGGGGATGGGAGTCACAAGCTCAAGCTCAGCCGCGCAGACGATGTCGATTCGCCCGTCCTCGCGATCGTCGAAGCCAAGGATCTGCTGGCATCCGACGATGCGGTGCTTGGCGATCCAGTAGAGATTCCCGCCGATCAGCTCCGCTGCACGCTTGGGCCGCATCCGCGTGACCACCCGCATCTCGCCATTCAATGCACGACCGGCGACGCGCGACTTGAGCGCCTCGGCATCGCGGCAGCCGAACGCGACCTTGGTAAGATGGAGATTAGGCACACAGTCGAATTGGCGATTCCCGCCTTGATTCGCAATGGCTTAGCTGACCACTCCGACGGCGGTCGCAAGGCCGAGGAACAGCAGGAAGCCCATCGAATCGGTGATCATCGTCACGAATACCGACGAGGCGACGGCCGGGTCTGTCCCAAACCGCTCAAGCGTCAGCGGAACGAGCACGCCAGCGAGGCCCGCAAAGATGATGTTGAACAGCATCGCCGCCGCGATGACTCCGCCAAGCTGCGGACTGCCCAGCACCAGCGCGACGCCAATGCCGATGAGGATGGCGATCGTGAAGCCGTTCAGCATTGCAACGCGGATCTCGCGTCCGACCTGCCGCCAGCGGTTCGATCCGGTGAGCTGGTTGGTGGCGATTGCGCGGACGGTGACGGCCAGCGTCTGCGTCCCTGCATTGCCGCCGACGCCGGCGACGATCGGCATCAGCACGGCAAGCACCGCCAATCGCTCGATCGAATGTTCGAAAGCGCGGATGACAGAAGCGGCGACCAGCGCGGTCATCAGGTTCGCGACGAGCCAGCGGACGCGCGACTTGTAGCTTTCGATCACCGGCTCGTTGATGTCGCCTTCGTCGCCCACACCGGAGAGCAGGAGCACGTCCTCGCTCGCTTCTTCCTGGATGATGTGGACGATGTCGTCGACGGTGATCATGCCGACCAGACGCCCCGAGGTGTCCACCACCGCGGCGGAAACCAGCGCATATTTCTGGAACCGCAGAGCGACGTCTTCCTGGTCCATGTCGACCGGGATGAGGGTCTGCTCCGGAATCATGATGTCGCCGACCGCGACCGATCGTGGACTGCGCAGGATGGTCGATAGCTTGCAGGTGCCGACAGGGTGGTGGTCGGGCGAAACGACGAAGACTTCCCAGAAATCGTTGGGGAGGTCCTTTTCGGAGCGCAGGTAATCGATGACCTGCCCGACCTTCCAATGCTCCGGCACAGCGCACAGGTCGCGCTGCATCAGTCGGCCGGCGGATTCTTCCGGATAACTGAGCGCCTCTTCGACCGCGGCGCGGTCGTCCGGCTCCATTTTTTCGAGGACGGCCTGCTGTTCTTCGCGATCGAGGTCCTCGATCATGGCGACCGCGTCGTCGGTCTCCATCTGGCCCGCGAGGTCGGCGACCTGCTGCGGCTCCATCTCGTCGATCAGGTCTTCGCGTACGAAATCGTTGAGCTCGGTCAGAACCTCGGGGCTGATGATGCCGGCAAGCGCCTTGACCAGCCCTTCGCGCTCGTCGCGGCGAGCAAGCTCGATCAGGTCGGCGACGTCGGCGGGGTGAAGCGGCTGCACAAGCTCGCGCGCGGTTTCGTCGTCGCCGGCCTCGACCGCGTCGAGCACGCGCTCGACGAATTCGGGCCGCAGCCGGTCCTCTTCGTCCATCACGCCGCGGATTTCGGCTTCGGCCTCCGGGGGCGCAGCGGTGGCGATGTTCTCGCTCTCGCTCATGCCTCTATCCCCCAAGCTCGACCCGTGAGGGCGTCCTATTGCCGCGCATCCACTGGCGCAACCCGCATCCCGCCCCTAAATCGCCGCCAACCTCAAGAGATTGGAGCTTTCAAATGGCCGACGGCGACCGCCTGACACTCAACCTTTCTTCCGGCGGCGACGTCGTCATCCGTCTTCGCGACGACCTCGCCCCCGGCCACGTCGAGCGCATCAAGACGCTTGCGAACAGCGGCTTTTACGACGGCGTGACCTTCCACCGCGTGATCCCTGGCTTCATGGCCCAAGGCGGCGACCCGACGGGCACCGGCTATCACGGCTCCGACCTGCCGAACCTCAAGGCCGAATTCTCCAAGGAGCCGCACGTTCGCGGCGTGTGCTCGATGGCGCGGTCCCAGGACCCGAACAGCGCCAACAGCCAGTTCTTCATCGTGTTCGACGACGCGACGTTCCTCGACGGCCAGTACACCGTGTGGGGCGAGGTCGAGAGCGGCATGGAGCATGTCGACGCACTGCCCAAGGGCGAGCCGCCGGCGAATCCGGGCAAGATCGTGAAGGCGACCGTCAGCCCGGCGAGCTAGGCCGATGAGCGGCATCGTCCTGATCACCGGCGCATCCGCCGGCCTCGGGGCGGAGTTCGCCCGGCAATTGTCCCGGCGGGGGCAGCGGCTCGTGCTCGCTGCCCGCCGCAAGGACCGGCTTGACGCTCTTGCTGCCGAAGTCAGCAATGCGCGGACGGTCGAGATCGACCTTTCGGAGCCCGGCGCAGCGGCGCGGCTGGTCGCGGACGTCGAGGCGGCTGGCGAGACCGTCGAGACGCTGATCAACAATGCCGGTTTCGGGCTGCGCGGGAAGTTCGTCGAACTCGACGCTGCCCGCGAGCGCGAGATGATCGACCTCAACTGCGGGGCACTTACGGACCTGTGCCGCGCCGTCGTGCCGGGAATGATCGAGCGCAGGCGCGGCGCAATCCTCAATGTGGCCTCGACCGCGGCCTTCCAGCCCGGCCCCAAGATGGCCGTCTATTTCGCGACCAAGGCCTATGTGCTGTCGTTCACCGAGGCGCTCCACGAAGAGCTGAAGCCGCACGGCGTCAAGGTCAGCGCGCTCTGCCCCGGCCCGACGCGTACCGAGTTCGGCGACGTCGCCGGCATTGCTTCGCTCGGCCAGTTCGAGCGGCTGTCGATGGACGCCGGACCGGTCGTCCGCGCCGGCATCGAAGGCCTCGACGCCAACCGGGCAGTCATCATCCCGGGAACGACCAACAAGATCGGCGCCTGGTCCACGCGTTTCGCTCCGCGATCGGTTGTTCGGAAAATCGCCGGCTCCCTCAAGTTCTGACGAACCTTTTGGAGAACCCTTGGGTTGTGACGACTGAAGCCCTACATCGCTGAGCCGTTACGCAAGCGGCACGAACACTGAGAGGATTTGCGCGTGGCCGAAACCGACACCCTTGAACGGACCACTTCGGTCAAGCTGCAGGTCGCGAACCTCGCCCCCGTCGACGGAAGCCGCGGCTTCGCCCGCCTGCCACTGGATGTGATGCAGAAGCTCGGCCTCAACGAGGGCGACGTGATCGAGATCAACGGCAAGCGCACGACAACTGCACGGGCGCTGCGCCCGTACAATGAGGATGCCGGGCTCGCCATCATCCGCCTCGACGGCCTGCAGCGCACCAACGCGCGGGTTGGATCGGCCGACTTCGTCGAGGTCCGCAAGGCCGAGTCGCGGAAGGCCACGCGGGTGGTGCTCGCTCCGGCGCAGGACAATGTCCGGCTTCAGGGTTCGGCGACGGCGCTCAAGCGGAGCTTCGCCGGACGGCCCTTGGTCGAAGGCGATATCGTCGCGACGACGGGCCACCAGCGCATCGACGCGAACTTGCCCGATGAAGTCCGGCAGATGCTGAGCGCTCCGGCCTTCGCTTTGCAGGAAGTTCGCCTGAAGGTGGTGACGACGACGCCGCGCGGGATCGTCCACATCGATTCAAACACACAGATCGAGCTTCTGCAGGAATATTCGGAAGCCGACGGCGAGCGCCGCGCCGACGTCACCTACGACGATCTCGGCGGCATGCGTGACACGATCGATGCGCTGCGCGAAATGGTCGAGCTTCCGCTGCGCCATCCCGAGCTGTTCCAGCGCCTTGGCGTCGATCCGCCCAAGGGCGTGCTGCTCCATGGCCCGCCCGGGACCGGCAAAACCCGCCTTGCGCGGGCAGTCGCCAATGAGAGCGAGGCGCGCTTTTTCCATATCGCGGGACCCGAGATCATGGGCTCGGCCTATGGCGAGAGCGAGAAGCGCCTGCGTGAACTGTTCGAGCAGGCGAGCGCGTCGGCGCCGTCGATCATCTTCATCGACGAGATCGACTCGATCGCACCTAAGCGCGACCAGGTGAGTGGAGAGGCGGAGAAGCGCCTCGTCGCGCAGCTGCTGAGCCTGATGGACGGGCTGGAACCGCGGCAGAACCTGGTGGTCATTGCCGCGACCAATCGGCCCGAAGCGATCGACGAGGCACTCCGCCGTCCCGGCCGCTTCGACCGCGAGATCGTCGTCG
>JAEVYW010000322.1 GCA_023392555.1 Pseudomonadota bacterium
GCTTCATGCCGAGGCTGATGCGCTGAGTCTCACGGTTGATGCGGATGATCTGCACCTTCACCGTGTCGCCGATGTTGATCACCTCGCTCGGGTGATTGACGCGCTTGTAGCTGATGTCGGTGACGTGCAGCAGGCCGTCGATCCCACCCAGGTCCACGAAGGCGCCATAGTCGGTGATGTTCTTGACGACGCCGTCGATCACCTGACCCTCGGCCAGGCTCTGGATTAGGCCGCTGCGCTGCTCGGCGCGGGTCTCTTCGAGGATGGCGCGGCGCGACACGACGATGTTGCCGCGGCGGCGGTCCATCTTGAGGATCTGGAACGGCTGCGGGATTTCCATCAGCGGGCCGACGTCGCGCACCGGACGGATATCGACCTGCGAACCCGGAAGGAACGCCACTGCGCCGCCGAGGTCGACGGTGAAGCCGCCCTTCACGCGGCCGAAGATGACGCCTTCGACGCGGTTGCCGGCGGAGAATTCGCCTTCCAGCTTGTCCCACGCGGCTTCGCGGCGAGCGCGGTCGCGGCTGAGCATCGCTTCGCCGGCGGAGTTCTCGACGCGGTCGACATAGACCTCGACCGTATCGCCGACGGAAATTTCTGCCTTCTGGCCCGGCGCTGCGAACTCGCGCAGCGGCACTCGGCCTTCGGACTTCAGACCCACGTCGATCACCGCGAGATCGTTTTCGATCGCGGTCACCGTGCCCTTGACGACCTTGCCCTCAAAAGCCTCGTTCTCACCGCCAAGGCTCTCGTTGAGGAGCGCCGCGAAATCGTCGCGGGACGGAAATGTCGTGGTTGCCATAAAGATGTTTGTCTTTCGTATTCGAATGGCCTGCCGCGGAGCGCGCCACCGTGGCGAGCCTTCACATGCGGACCTGGTTCAATGCACTGCCGCCACGGCACCACGCCGAGCCGGCGTCTTTTGGGAGGCTTCAGTTCGCGCGGAGCCCAACATGGAAAAAAGCGCGTGGCGGCGCCGGTTCAGCCGGTACACCGTACGCGCTCGCCAAAGACGGGCTTCCGCGGGAGCGCAACAGCCGCCCGCCGGACGGCTGCGCCATTAGCTTAGAGGGGGAGTAATCGCAAGCGAAGCAGTTAGTTGACGGTCACCGGCTTCGGAGCAGGCACCGTCTTGTCCATTTCCTCTGCCGCTTCGATCCAGCAAGCGATGGCGTCGTAGGCATTCTGCAGCGCCTCTTGCGGCGTTTCACCGTCCGACTTGCAGCCCGGCAGTTCCGGCACGACAGCGATGTAACCGCCACCAAGCTCTTCGCTGAGCGGTTTCACGTCGACCTCGTAGCGATACGCGTTCATTCGCCTGCCTTTATCACGCGCTCGATGAACCGGACCAGATCCGCAATATACACGGCCTTGATCGGACGATGAGCGGGAATGGTTAAGATCTCGTCCTGTCCCGGATGCTTTACCTTGTAATGTGACCCTTTCCTTGGCGGCGTGCAAGCGACGCCGAACGCTGCGCAAACGCGCTCGACATCCTCAATCCGCCAGTCGCGCGGATTTGCACGCATCTTTTCGAGAAGTTTGTCGCCCCGCCCCATCCGCCTGGTTCTTGAGGCGTCATTCCTATTGGTCAAGCGGCGCTTGCGTGTTGTGACCCGGAAGTGCCACGCTTGTTCGGCTCGAGTTGGGGGAAGTGTGAGCAGGCCAATAGTTGAGACATTCCATGTCGCCGCATGACTTCGTCGCCAAATGGCGGGGCGTGGAGCAGAAGGAGCGCTCTGCCTCGCAGAGCCATTTCAACGATCTGTGCGCCCTGCTCGGGATCGTCGACCCCATCTCGGCCGATCCGACTGGCGACTGGTTTACCTTTGAAAAGGGCGCCAGCAAGACGAGCGGCGGCGAAGGCTGGGCCGACGTCTGGCGCAAAGGTTGCTTCGCCTGGGAATACAAAGGAAAGCGCAAGAACCTCGAAGCCGCCTTTTCCCAGCTGCTCCAATACAGCATCGCGTTGGAGAGCCCGCCTCTGCTGATCACGTCCGACATGGACCGCATACGCGTCCACACCAACTGGACCAACACGGTTCAGGAAATCCACGAGTTCACGCTGGACGACCTGATCGACGGCTCGGTTCGACAGCGGCTCAAGCAGGCTTTCACCGACCCCGAAGCGTTCAAGCCGCGCAAGACTCGCCAGGAACTGACCGAGGAAACCGCCGGGGAGTTCGCCGGCCTTGCGCAGCGCCTCCGCCAGCGAGGCCACGAAGGCCATCAGGTGGCCCATTTCGTCAACCGCCTCGTCTTCTGCATGTTCGCCGAGGATGTCGGCCTGCTTCGCGACAATCTGTTCACTCGGATGCTTGAACGCAGCCGGTCGAACCCATCGGATTTCGTAACCAATGGCGAACTGCTGTTCGGCGCGATGGCTAAGGGTGGCTCAGTCGGCTTCGAGTCCGTGGACTGGTTCAACGGCGGACTGTTCGACGACGATCACGCGCTTCCGCTGAACGGCGACGACATCGGCGATTTGCTGCAGGCGGCCCGACGGGATTGGTCGCAGATTGATCCGTCGATCCTCGGCACCCTGTTCGAACGCGGGCTCGATCCGGCCAAGCGCAGCCAGCTCGGCGCGCACTACACCGACCGAGCGAAGATCATGATGATTGTGCAGCCCGTCATTATCGATCCGCTGGAGGCGGAATGGGCCGAAGCACTGGGGAAGATGACCGCGCTGGTCGAAAATGCGCCGAAGCAGACGAAGGATAAGCTCCTGCGTGGCGCCGAACTGGCGAAACGGACCAAGGCGCTGGCCGACGCCACTGCCCTCCACAACGCCTTCATCGAAAGTCTGGCGAACTTCCGGGTGCTCGATCCGGCATGCGGGTCAGGCAACTTCCTCTACGTGGCGCTGCGAGCGCTGAAGGACATCGAGCACCGCGCCAATCTTGACGCCGAAGCGCTCGGTCTGCCTCGTGGGTTTCCGCGCGTCGGGCCGGAAAATGTGCTGGGGATCGAGCTTAATCCTTATGCGGCTGAACTGGCGCGCGTTTCGGTGTGGATCGGCGAAATCCAGTGGATGCGGCGGAATGGGTTTGAGGCGTCGAAGAATCCGATCTTGCGCTCGCTGGACACTATCGAGTGTCGCGATGCGGTACTCAACGACGATGGCACCCGGGCGGCGTGGCCCGAAGCCGATGTGGTGATTGGCAACCCACCGTTTCTCGGAAACAAGAAGATGATCCGCGAACTGGGCGAGGACTACACGACCGCCCTGCGGGAGGCTTGGCCGGAAGTGCCGGGCGGCGTCGATCTCGTCTGCTACTGGTTTGCCAAAGCATGGGCGATGATCGTCAGCCAGCGGGTCAAGGGCGCCGGTCTCGTTGCCACCAACAGCATCCGCAGCGGCAAGAACCGAGAGGTGCTCAGGCCGGTTGTAGAAAGCGGACGCTTCTTCAACGCTTCCAGCGACGAAGAATGGACCGTCGAAGGCGCTGCGGTGCGAGTGTCACTAGTGTGCTTTGACCGGCAGCATGGCGGACCGGCCAAGCTCGACGGCCGACCCGTGAACGCGATTTTCTCCGACCTCTCGGCTGAACGAGGCGGAGTCGACCTGACCTCGGCTAAGCGTCTGACGGCCAATAGAAATGTCGCTTTCCAAGGACCCGTTAAAGTGGGGCCTTTCGACGTCGAAGGCGAACTCGCGCGTAAGTGGCTTCAAATGCCAGCCAACCCAAATGGCCGTCCGAATTCCGACGTGGTTCGACCGCTCCTCAACGGAATGGACATCACCCGACGACCGTCTGACAGGTGGCTCGTGAACTTTGGTGAGTTGTCGCTGGAGCACGCATCTCTTTACGAGGCGCCGTTCGAGTACGTCAGGGCAACGGTCAAACCGCTACGAGACACGAACCGCGACGATAATCGTCGGGAGAACTGGTGGAGAATGGGACGCTCCGGCCGCGATTTGGTCGAGGCGTGTAACGGGCTAACTCGGGCGATCTTCACTCCTCGTGTCGCCAAGCACAGGCTCTTCGTCTGGGCGCCAGCGGTAACCGTTCCCGACAGTCGCGTGGCAGTGATCGCTCGTGATGATGACACCAGCTTCGGCATTCTTCATTCCAAGTTTCACGAACTCTGGTCGCTGGCCCTAGGCGGTTGGCACGGCGTCGGAAACGATCCGCAGTACACGCCATCTCTTGGCTTCGAGACCTTTCCCTTCCCTGACGGCCTAGCGCCCGACATTTCCGCCGCCGACTATGCCGGCGAACCGCGCGCGCAAAAGATTGCTGCTGCTGCGGCGCGCCTGAACGAGTTGCGCGAGAAGTGGCTCAATCCAGCCGACCTCGTCGTTCGTGAGCCGGAAGTCGTGCCCGGCTACCCCGACCGCATCGCTCCGAAGAACGACGAAGCCGCAAAGGAATTGAAGAAGCGCACCCTCACCAACCTCTACAACGCGCGCCCGCAATGGCTGACGAATGCCCATGCCGCGCTTGATGAGGCCGTGGCCGAAGCTTACGGCTGGGGTGACGACTGGCGCGCTTCTGACGGACGATGAAATTTTGGCTCGGCTGTTCCGGCTCAATCAGGAACAAGCTGAGAGCCATTAGCCGTCACGGGAGTAAATCCCGTGACGTCGGACGCGTCTCGCTGCGCGGCTTAGGCCGCTTGCTCGCGCGCCGGCCGGCACTCTCTGGCTCTTCGCGCTGCTTTGCTGCGCTCGGCAGTTCGTGCTGTCCTACACACCCCATTTCGTGGCTTATCCTGCCGGATGAGCAGCAACTCTTCCCGCGCGAAGCGGTCCGCGGTCGCCAATTCCCTGGCCCACTCCTTTCCCGTCACCCTCACCGCCGCCGCGATCCGCGCCGCGAACACGCTGGAGGATGAGTTCGACGTGCCGCCGGATCCGATCCCGTTCGATCCGGTCCCGCGGCGGCGCAAGCGCAAGGACGGCTGGACGGAGGCGCTGCAGCGCGAGTTCATCGCCTGCCTTCAGCGCACCGGCTCGGTCACCCTCTCCGCCCGCGCCGTCGGCAAGGCCGCAAGCACCGCCTATCGCCTGCTGGAGGTCGATGGCGCAGACAGCTTCGCGATCGCCTGGGACAAGGCGGCCGCTGAAGGCCTCTCGCGCCTCCGCCAGGATTCCATCGCCCGCGCCCTCAACGGCTCGCTGGTGCCGGTCTATCGTCGCGGGCGGCTGGTGCGGGTCGAGCATCGCCGCAACGATCGGCTCGCCATCGCCCTGCTCGGCAATCGCGATAACGAGATCGACCGCCACCGCCACGCCGCCCTTCGCCGCCACGCCGCGAAGATGGAGTGGCAGGCCGTCGATCGCGCCGGTGAAGAGCGCAAACGCGCCGAAATCGAAGCAAAAAGAGCGTACGATGAGGAGATTGAACGCATCCTCGACATCGCGCGTTCGGACGTCGGACCAAGGATTACAAAGCTTTAGGGAAGGGCATCACCGCTTAAGGTCACACAAATGGCGCCGTTGTCCGTGACCTTTGTGACCTTATGACCTTACGGGCCTGTTGTGAGCGTATCCAAGGCGCCAATAAAATTGGGGAGCCCGGTGGTTGGCGACCGGACTCCCCGAAGGATCGGAACGGTCGATGAGGGGTAAGCCTCATCGATACAAGTGATGTGTTCTCTGGGGGGCTTTCGCGCAACTTATCTTTGGTTAAGAATAAGAAAGATGGCCAGTTCGGGACCGGTCAGCCTGTTGCACATTGGGACGCTGCGCCTGGCAGCGGCGATGACGTTCATCGTCGCACTGGTCCCTGCAGCCGGCGCTGCTCAAGCCAAGCTCCCGCCGCTGCGCGATCCGGTGTTCCTCAACATCGGCTTCGTCTGCCAGTGGCGAGACAGCTGCATTTCGCGGCAGCGAAGCGCGATGAAAAAGGCGCTGGGCTATGTCGACAAGCACGATCCGCCGGCGTGGAAGGTGCAGCAGTGCAACCGCAACGCCTCGCGCTATCGGGGCCGCGGCCGGGTCGACTGGATCGGGTTCAACAATTGCATACGCAACAAGGCCATCCGCCCCGCGGTGCGGCGCCGCCGCTGAATTCGGCGGGTCGTTAAACGGTTGCGATTACAGGCCCAAATTTCAGATCGTAAGACTTCGTTAACCCTAAAAGCCAATGTCTGGGACTAGCCAGCGTGGAGGGGGACTCGCGGCTCAGTGAGGAGACGTTGGGTGCCCTACTACCGGCTATATTTCGTCGACCGTCGCGGCCATTTCGGCCGGGTCGAAGGATTTGCGGCCGCCGACGACGATGCCGCGGTGGCGATCGCCGAGACCCAGGATGATGCGGTCAAGGAATTGTGGTGTGGAGGCCGCCGCGTGAAGCAGTGGCAGGGAGCCTCCGCCGCCTGAGGCTTACCAGCCGCGGCGAATTCGCGGCATCGATCGGCCGCCGAGGTCTTCGTCGGCCTCGCCCCGCTGAGCCGCTTCGTTGCGGCCGGTCATGTCGAGGAAGGTCCGGAC
>JAEVYW010000057.1 GCA_023392555.1 Pseudomonadota bacterium
AACGACGACAGCGACCCGTCCCCGCCACCCACGATCACCATCGGCGATGTCTTCAGCGCGCGCTTCACCGCCTTGTGCATCGTATCGGCTGACTTGCACTTCTTGGCGTCGAGAAGCTCGATCCCCGCGGCCGTCAGCTTGTCGCGCGCCTGCTCGAACAGGTCCGCGCCCTTGCGGCTGCCGGCGTTGATGATGAGGGTAGCCTGTTCGGGGAGCGGTTTCGCCATCCCGGCACTCAATGCGCGGCGCGGCCTTTCTTTCCCACGTTGAGAGGGGCTATCTGCGCCGGCAATGAACGACGCCTCATATCCCGCGCTTCGAATGCGCCGCGGCCGGTCGAGCGAATGGATGCGCTCGATGATCGCCGAGCATCGCCTCCACCCGAGCGACTTCATCCTCCCGATGTTCATCTGCGAGGGCACCGGCTGCGAAGAGCCGATTGCCTCGCTGAACGGCGTCAGCCGCTGGAGCGTGGACCGGATCGGCGAGCGGGCAAAGGAAGCTTCGCGGCTCGGAATTCCGTGCGTCGCGCTGTTCCCCAACACGCCCGCAAGCCTGCGCTCGGAAGACGCGAAGGAAGCGCTCAACCCCGACAATCTGATCTGCCGCGCCATCAGCGCCATCAAGGACGCGGCGCCGGAGATCGGCATCCTCACCGACGTCGCGCTCGATCCCTACACGGCGCACGGGCACGACGGGCTGATCGATGCGCGCGGCTGCGTCATCAACGACAGCACCGTCGCGATCCTCGTCGAGCAGGCGCTGGTGCAGGCGCGGGCAGGGGCCGACATCATCGCTCCCTCGGACATGATGGACGGCCGGGTCGGAGCGATCCGTTCTGCGCTGGAATCCGAAGGGCATTGCGACGTCGCTATCATGGCCTACGCAGCGAAATATGCTTCCGCCTTCTACGGCCCGTTCCGCGATGCGGTCGGATCGAAGGGCCTGCTGAAGGGCGACAAGCGGGGCTACCAGATGGACCCGGCAAACGGCGGCGAAGCGCTTCGCGAAGTCGCGCTCGACCTCGCAGAGGGCGCCGACATGGTGATGGTCAAGCCGGGCCTGCCCTATCTCGACATCATCTGGCGGGTGCGCGAGCGCTTCGGAGTGCCGACCTTCGCGTACCAGGTGAGTGGCGAATATGCGATGATCGAGGCCGCGGTCGCGACAGGCGCCGCTGACCGCGACGCGCTAGTCCTGGAGACTCTGACCGCCTTCAAGCGAGCGGGCGCGACGGGGGTTCTCACCTATCACGCGATAGACGCAGCGCGGCTGATCGGCGCCTGATGCTCGAAGATCTGCGCGGGGAGCTCGAACGGCTGCGCGAAGCGGCGTCGCCGCTCGAGCCCGACGCGGATCAGCGGCGAACGCTCGGCCAGCAGGCGCTCCAGCACGCGCTGGACTATCTCGATCAGGTTGAGACGGCCAAGTCGAACCGGCCTTGGTCCGAAGTGTTTGCGCAGACCCTGGAACCGGAATTCACCGCCGGCGGACGCGATCCGGCGCGAGTGCTCGACTATGTCGCCGAATGCGTCGATCGTCCCGGCTTCGCGACGACCTCGCCGCGCTTCATGGCCTACATTCCGGGCGGCGGCCTGTTCCACTCCGCGCTCGGCGACATGCTTGCGGCTGCGTCCAACAAATATTCGGGGTTCGCATCGGCAAGCCCCGGCGCGGTGCGCATCGAGAACGCCTGCACGGCATGGCTCGCAAGCGTTATCGGTTTTCCGGAGACGGCGGCTGGGACGCTGACGTCAGGCGGGAGCATTGCCAATCTGACGGCAATCGTCGCCGCTCGCGAGGCCCGCGATCCCGATGGCGGTGGCGCGGTCTACACCACGCGCTTCGCCCATTATTGCGTCGACAAGGCGCTGCACATCGCCGGACGGGGCAGGGCGCCGCGTCGTCACATCGAGACGGATGATGGTCACCGCATGTCGGTCGCGGCGCTCGAGAAAGCGCTTGCGACGGACGTCCAGAGCGGCGTCCGTCCATGGCTGGTGGTCGCCTCCGCAGGCACGGTCGACACGGGTGCTGTCGATCCGCTCGCCGAGATCGCAGAGGTCTGCCGCAAGTACGGCGCCTGGTTCCACGTCGACGGCGCTTACGGAGGCCTGTTCGCACTATGCGTTGATGGCCACAGGAAGCTCGTCGGTATCGATCAAGCCGACAGCGTCGCGCTCGATCCGCACAAGACGTTGTTTCTGCCTTACGGGACCGGCGCGGCGCTTGTCCGCGACGGGAAGCTGCTGGCGAACGCCTTCAGCGCCTCTGGCGAATACATCCGCCCGCTCGGCGAGTCCGAGGTCGGCATGTCGCCTGCGGACCTGTCGCCCGAGCTGACCCGCCACTTCCGCGCGATGCGCCTGTGGCTCCCTCTGCAGATCGCGGGCATCGACGCCTTCCGCGCGGCGCAGGCCGAGAAGCTCGGGCTCGCCCGCTATTTCCATGCGCGCCTATTGGAGATCGACGGCTTCGATCCCGGGCCGGAGCCGGACCTTTCGGTGGTGGCGTTCCGCTACGTGCCAAAGACAGGCGATGCCGACGCCTTCAACGAGCGGCTGCTGGTGAAGCTACAGCAGGACGGGCGGGTGATGATGAGCGGCACCCGCATCGACGGCACCTATCTGATCCGCTGCGCAATTCTCTGCTTTCGGACCCACGTCGAGCATGTCGACGATGCGGTCGATGCGCTGGTCGAGGCCGTCGCCTCCCTGGAAGGCTAGCCGCCGAGGCGAGCCTGGATGGCCTTCAGCCGCCCGGCCTGCCGCCGGTCGATGTCGGCCACCGCCGCAGCGGCCTGCTGAACCGCGATCAAGTCGCCGGCCTGCATTCCGCCCGTGTT
>JAEVYW010000103.1 GCA_023392555.1 Pseudomonadota bacterium
GTTCTACCCCTCTTCGCTTTCCTGCTGAATCCGCTTGGACCTCAGTTCGTTCCAATAGGCGATACGCTCGGAAATCCGCGCTTCAAACCCGCGATCCGTGGGCGCGTAGAAGGTCTGCGGCTCCATCTCGTCGGGCCAGTAATTCTGCCCCGAAAAGCCCTGGTCGGCATCATGGTCGTAAGCGTAGCCCTTGCCGTAGCCGATGTCCTTCATCAGCCGCGTCGGCGCATTGAGGATGTGCGACGGCGGCATCAGCGATCCCGTTTCCTTCGCCGACCGCCAAGCCGCCTCCTGCGCCGCATAGGTCGCATTCGATTTGGGTGCCGTCGCGAGATAGAGACATGCCTGCGCAATGCCGATCTCGCCCTCTGGCGAGCCGAGGAAGTCGTACATCTCCTTGGCGGCGAGGCATTGCGCCAGCGCCTGCGGGTCGGCGAGGCCGATATCCTCGACCGCAGCGCGGGTGAGGCGGCGAAGTACGTAAAGCGGCTCCTCACCCGCAACGAGCATCCTCGCCAGGTAATAGAGCGCGGCCTGCGGGTCCGATCCGCGAATGCTTTTGTGGAGCGCGGAGATGAGGTTGTAATGCCCTTCGCGGTCCTTGTCGTAGACCGGCATCCGCCGCTGCAGCAGCGCCGCCATTCCCGCAGGATCGAGCGGCTCCTGCAGGTCGACGTCGAACAGGGTTTCGACTTGGTTGAGCAGGAATCGGCCGTCGCCGTCGGCGCTTGCGATCAGCGCCTGCCGCGCCTCCTGCGTCAGCGGGATCGGAGTGCCGGTCGTCTCCTCCGCGCGACGCATCAATTCTTCGAGCGCGTCATGGTCGAGTCGGCGGAGGATCAACACCTGGCAGCGCGACAGAAGCGCGGCGTTGAGCTCGAAGCTCGGGTTCTCCGTCGTCGCACCGACGAGCGTGACCGTGCCGTCCTCGACGAAGGGCAGGAAGCCGTCCTGCTGAGCGCGGTTGAAGCGGTGGATCTCGTCCACGAACAGCAATGTCCGCTGTCCGCCGCGCGCCGCCGTCTTCGCCTCCGCGAAGATCTTCTTGAGGTCGGCGACGCCTGAAAAAACGGCAGAGATCGGAACGAACCTCAGCCCGACCGCGTCGGCCAACAGGCGGGCGATGCTCGTCTTGCCCGTGCCCGGCGGTCCCCACAGGATCATCGAGCTGAGCTTGCCGGCGGCGACCATCCGCCCGATGGCGCCCTCCGGCCCGGTCAAATGCTCCTGACCGACGATCTCGCCGAGATTGGCCGGGCGAAGGCGGTCGGCCAGCGGCGCATGCTCCGAGACCAGTTTCGGCTGCGCTGGTGTTTCCTGGTCGGCGAAGAGATCGGCCATTGCTCCCAACCTCTTAAGCAGCGCTGCAGAAAATGCACCACGCTCTTGCAGCGGATATGTCTAAGATATATCTTAGATGCATCGAAAGGAGTCGATCATCCATGAGACATCGGCACGGACATGGCTGCGGACATCGCGGCCAGATTGAGTTCAGCGTTCCCGAAGCGCTGTTCGCCATGCGCGGCGGACGCGGCGGACATTGGGGTCCCTTCAACTTCGAATTCGACGACAGCGGCTTCGGCGGTGGACGTCGTGGCGGCCGCGGACGCCGCAGGGTGTTCGAGTCCGGCGAACTTCGCCTGGTCCTGCTGAAGCTGATCGCCGACGAGCCGCGCCACGGCTACGACCTGATCCGCGCAGTCGAGGAGCTAACCGGCGGCGAATATGCGCCGAGCCCTGGCGTGATCTATCCGACGCTCACCTTGCTTCAGGACATGGGACTGATCGAGGAAGCTCCGGGCGACGGCCCACGCAAGCCGTTCCAGACAACCGACGAGGGTCGCGCCCATCTCGAGGAAAAGTCCGACGAGGTAGACGGCTTGTTCGAGCGTCTCGAGGATTTGAAGCCGCGCGAAGCGCATGGGGATCGAGCCTCGATCGGCCGCGCGACGTCGAACCTGATGGCGGCGGTGCGTAATCGCGTTACCCGCCACGGCTGGGACGACGAGCTGACTCACGAGATAACGGCCATCCTCGACGAGGCCGCGCAGCGGATCGAACGGTTGAAGTAGCTACCTGAGCTTGAGCCGTCCGAGACGTTCGCGGCGCTCGATCACGCGCTTGTAGACGTTGAGGACGGCTCCATTGATGCGGTCCCAGTCCATGGTCTTGGCGAACGCCAGACCTGCCTCGCCGTGCTCTCGCCGGAGCTCCGGATCGCGGACATAGGCCTCGAGCGCATCGGCGAAACCGTCGGTGTCGCCGGGCTCGACCAGGGTGCCGGTCTCTCCATCGCGGACAAGGCTCGTGGCCCCCGTCGCTGCTGCCGCCACCACTGGCAGGCCGCACGCCATCGCCTCGAGCGTGACGTTGCCGAACGTTTCCGTGATCGAAGGATTGAAGAAGACGTCGGTGCTCGCGAGTGCGCGCGCCAGGCCCTCCTTTTCCTGATGGCCGACGAAGATCGCGTCGTGCGACTTCAGCCGCTCTTCGAACCATGGCCTCGCCGGCCCCTCGCCGATGATCAACGCGCGATGCGGCGCGCCGCGCTCCGCCAAGACGTCGAGCGCATCAGCGAAGACGTCGAGACCTTTCTCCATGACGACGCGGCCCAGGAAGCTGATCACCGGCTCTTCGTCGCCGATCCCGAATGAGCGGCGCCATTCCATGTCGCGGCGCTCAGGATTGAACTGGCCGCGGTCGACGCCTCGGCTCCAGATCGAGATGTACTTGTTCATGCGCTGGGCGTGCAGCACGGCAGCGATCGATTCTGCCGGCGCAAGGATGGCGTCGCAGCGCTGGTAGATGCGCCGCATGATGCCGCGCGCGAGCGGCTCCAGTGCCTGCAGATGGTAATAAGCCAGGTATGTGTCGAAGCGCGTGTGCACCGACGCGACCGCCGGGATTCGTTGGTGCCGTGCCCACGTCACCGCGCGGTGCCCGATGATGTCGGGCGATGCGATGTGGACGACGTTGGGCGCAAATGCCTTGAGGTCGCGGCGAACGCGCGGGCTAAGTCCAAGGCCAAGGCGATACTCCGGACGTCCTGGGATCGGCACCGATGTCACGCTGACGAGGTCGCCGGTTGGCTCGAACGCAGGCTTTTCGACCGTCGGCGAATAAACGCGGACATGTACGCCCTGCCGCAGCAGAAACTCGACGAGCCGGTTCAGCGCCTGGTTCGCACCATCGCGCACATAATTGTAATTGCCCGACACGAGGGCGACGCGGATATCGCTCGGCTCCACAAGCGGTGTCATTAGTTTGGACGACCGCAAAGGCAAATTCGGATAATGCGTTGAATCAGGCCGCCAAGATCGGACTTCCGCCAATCGCGCGCAGCAACGCGCGTGTATTCGTGCTCGGAAGCCTGCCCGGCGATGCTTCGCTCGCGGCCCGCCAATATTATGCGCATCCGCAGAATCAGTTCTGGAAGCTGCTTGGCGGCGTGCTTGGTGAAGAACTGCACGGAATGCCGTATGAGCAGCGCCTCGAGCGTCTCGCGGCGCACCGCGTCGGTCTGTGGGACGTTATTGCCTCGGCGGTGCGTCCCGGCAGCCTTGACCAGGCCATTCGTGATCCGGCGCACAATCGGATCGAGCGCCTCCTGCACGACTTTCCCGACCTCGAGGCCATCGCATTTAACGGCGGGACCTCGGCCAGGATCGGACGCAAGCTGATCGGCGCAGGGGACGACCGTCTGACGCTGATCGACCTTCCAACCTCCAGCCCCGCCAACACTCGGCCGTTCACGGAGAAGGCGGCGGCCTGGGCGGAGTTGCGCCGCTTCCTGGACCAATGACCTTGTGCCGGACGGCATTCCGTCCGACACTTGGCGCCATGGATCCGGAAGATATCGATGACATCGAGGACGACGACAGCGACAAGCGCCAGTCGATGGTCGACGAGGCGCTGGTCGCAGGGACGATCGCCAACACCAACGGCCTCCTCGTCATCCTCGCCAAGCTGGTCGCCCGCGGCGTGTTCGACCAGGCCGACCTGAAGGCCTTTTCCGACAGCTATTCGAAGCCGCTCGACCATGTCGGAATGCGCGAAAATGAGCTGGTCACGCAGATGCAGGACCAGATGGAATCGACGCTTGCCGAGCTGATGCGTTACCTCAGCGAACGCGAGCGCGATTGACTAAAAGGGCGGCTGCCCACATATGGCCGACGCCGCCGAGCGGCCCCTTCGTCTAGCGGTCTAGGACGTCGCCCTCTCACGGCGAAAACACGGGTTCGAGTCCCGTAGGGGTCACCACGGATTTTTGGATCGAGCCCGTTGGGTTCTCCAGCCTGCCTTCCCTGCAGATCGGCGCCTCAGGAGGTCTTTGCG
>JAEVYW010000119.1 GCA_023392555.1 Pseudomonadota bacterium
GCCTGGGGTCATCCGCTCCATCTGCGAGCGTTTCGCCGACGCCGGGGCGGAGATCCTTGCGACCAACACCTTCAACGCGAACCGCATCAGCCAGGGTGACTATGGAGCCGAGCATCTCTCCGCCGAAATGAACCGCGCCTCCGCCCGGATCATGCGCGAAGTCGCCGACCGCTACACCGCCGCCGACGGCAAGCCGCGCTGGATCGCAGGCGCGCTGGGCCCGACCAACAAGACCTTGTCGCTGTCGCCCAACGTCAACGACCCCGCCTACCGCGAGGTCGACTTCGATACTGTGAAGAATGTCTATCGCGAGCAGATCGATGCGCTGGTCGAGGGCGGCGTCGACTTCATCCTGATCGAGACCGTGTTCGACACACTCAACGCCAAGGCCGGCATCATGGCGACGCTGGAAGCGGAGCAGGCGCTCGGCCGCGAGCTTCCGCTGATGATCTCGATGACGCTCACCGATCTCAGCGGCCGCAACCTCAGCGGCCATACGGTCGAGGCATTCTGGGCAAGCGTGCGCCACGCGCGCCCGGTGACGATCGGCCTCAATTGCTCGTTCGGAGCCGCGCAGCTCCGGCCGCACCTGACCGCGCTCGCGGCGCAGGCCGACACGCTCATCATGGCCTATCCCAACGCCGGCCTGCCCAACGAGCTTGGCGAATATGATGAAGCGGCCGAGGAGACGGCAAAGCAGGTTAGCGAGTGGCTCGACGCCGGCCTCGTCAACATCGTCGGCGGCTGCTGCGGGACGACGCCCGCCCACATCGCCGCCATCGCCGCTGCGACCCGGGGCCGCACTCCGCGCCAGGTCCCGACGGCCCAGCGCCAGACTCTTCTTGCCGGCCTCGAGCCGATGGTGATTGCCGCGTGAGCACCCAACCGAAAATGATTCTGGATTCGGAACCGGCAGTGGCCGCAGCCGGCGCGCGCTTCGTCAATGTCGGGGAGCGCACCAACGTCACCGGCTCCGCCAAGTTCAAGAAGCTGATCCTCGCCGGCGACTATGACGCCGCCGTTGAAGTCGCGCGCGACCAGGTCGAAAACGGCGCACAGATCATCGACGTCAACATGGACGAGGCGCTGCTCGATTCAGAGCAGGCGATGACGATCTTCTTGAAGCGCATTGCCGCGGAGCCCGACATCGCCCGCGTCCCCGTGATGATCGACAGCTCCAAGTGGAGCGTGATCGAGGCCGGGCTCAAGTGCGTGTCGGGCAAGCCGATCGTCAATTCGATCAGCCTCAAGGAAGGCGGAGGCCCGTTCCTCGAGCTCGCCGCCAAGTGCCGCGCCTATGGCGCCGCTGTCGTGGTCATGGCCTTCGACGAAGTCGGCCAGGCCGACACCGCAGAGCGCAAGGTTGCGATCTGCGAGCGTGCCTACCAGCTGCTCGTCGCCAACGGCTTCGAGCCGCAGGACATCATCTTCGACCCCAATGTCTTCGCCATCGCCACGGGCATCGACGAGCATCGCCGCTACGCCATCGACTTCATCGAGGCCGCGGGCGAGATCCGCCGCCGCTGTCCGGGCGTCCACATCTCCGGCGGCCTGTCGAACCTCAGTTTCTCGTTCCGCGGCAATGAGCCTGTGCGCCGCGCGATGCACAGCGTGTTCCTGTACCACGCCATTCCGGCAGGCATGGACATGGGCATCGTCAACGCCGGCCAGCTCGACGTCTACGACGCGATCGACGCCGAGCTTCGCGAAGCCGTCGAGGACGTCATCCTCGACCGCAACGACGAAGCGACCGAGCGGTTGATCACGCTCGCCGAGCGCTTCAAGGGCACCGACGCCGCCGAGGAAAAGAAGCTCGCAGAGTGGCGCGGCCTGCCCGTCGCCGAGCGCCTGTCCTACGCGCTCGTGAAGGGCATCGATGCTCACATTGTCGAGGACACGGAAGAAGCGCGTCTCACTGCGGAGCGCCCGATCCACGTCATCGAAGGTCCGCTGATGGACGGCATGAACGTCGTCGGCGACCTGTTCGGCTCGGGCAAGATGTTTTTGCCGCAGGTCGTGAAGTCGGCCCGCGTTATGAAGAAGGCCGTCGCCCACCTCATCCCCTTTATCGAGGCGGAAAAGGAAAAGCTCGGCGCCACCGCAGGCAAGGGCCGGATCGTGATGGCGACCGTGAAGGGCGACGTTCACGACATCGGCAAGAACATCGTCGGCGTCGTCCTGCAGTGCAACGGCTTCGAGGTCATCGACCTCGGCGTGATGGTGCCGTGGCAGGACATCCTGAAGTCGGCCAGCGACAACAATGCCGACATGATCGGCCTGTCCGGCCTCATCACGCCCTCGCTCGACGAGATGGTGACGGTCGCGGGCGAGATGCAGCGCCTCGGCCTGAAGACCCCGCTCCTCATCGGTGGAGCGACGACCAGTAAGGCGCATACCGCGCTGCGGATCGACCTCGCCTACGAAGGCCCGGTGATCCACGTCCTCGACGCCAGCCGGGCGGTCGGCGTCGCTTCGTCCCTGATGTCCGACACGCAGTGCGAGCCACTCGTCGAGAAGACATCTGAGGAATATGAAGCGCTGCGCGTCGCCCGCGCCCGCAGCGGCCAGAGCGAACTTGCCCCGCTCGCTGAAGCCCGCGCGAATGCACAGCCATATGACGCGACCGGTCAGGCGCCGGCGCCCAAGTATCCGGGCATCCACCAGTTCGGCGAATGGCCGCTGGCAGACCTTCGCGCCTCGATCGACTGGACGCCCTTCTTCCGCGCTTGGGAACTTGCCGGAAACTATCCGCAGATCCTCGATGACGAGATCGTTGGGGAAAGCGCGCGCAGCCTGTTCAACGACGCGCAGGCGATGCTCGACAAGATCATCGCCGAACGCTGGGTCACGGCAAGCGGCACCGTCGGCCTGTGGCGCTGCAAGCGTGAGGGCGACGACGTCCTCGTGCTTGCCGGCAACGACTGGACCCGCGTCCCCTTCCTTCGCCAGCAGGTGAAGAAGCGCGAAGGCCGCCCA
>JAEVYW010000169.1 GCA_023392555.1 Pseudomonadota bacterium
TGTAGACTTCCGTACATGCGTCCTCCTGACGTCGAAGCGTTTACGACCGCGCTCACGCGGCCGAGGTTAGATGGCTTCGCGCTCCTTCGGCAAAGCGGGATCTGAGTTCCTTTGCCTTTGGTTCGACACGCGCGATCGAGGCTTCCTTGACTGGTCCGTAGCCCCGGATCTCCTGCGGATACAAAGCGAGGGAGATCGCGGCATCGAGATTCGAGGCGTCCAGCGCGACCACAATCTCCTGCACCGTTGCCAGATACTCGTCGCGCAGCCGGCGTTCCGACTTCCGTTCGCTTGTCCGGCCGAACGGGTCGAATGCTGTCCCGCGCAACCGCTTGAAGCGCGCCAGCAGCCGCAGCGCCGGCAGAAGCAAGGTGGCGGAGAACGCCATCTTGCGCGGACGTCCGCTGGCTGGATCGCGGCCGGAGAGCATCGGTGGCGCGAGGTGAAGCTTGAGCGAGCCACCTTCGAACCGCCGTCCGATCCCGCTCCAGAAGGTGGCGTCGGTCAGTAGCCGCGCCACTTCGTATTCGTCTTTGTAGGCCATCATGCGAAACGCGTTCGTGACCACTGCCTCGGTCAGACGGCGGGAACCTGGCGACACCCCCTCCTCAACCTCCTGCACGCGCCCCACCAGGGAGCGGAAATGCTCGGCGTACGCCGCGTCCTGATAGGCGCGTAGCGCATTAACGCGGACATCGATGCGTTCCTGCAGGGTCCGGACCGGCGCGGGCGCGGTGGCCGTCGGCGGTTCGTCCGCTTCGAGGAGCGCTTCGGCGGCCTGCGGATCGGCGAAATACAGCCGGCCCAGGCGGAAGGCGCGCAGCGTACCGTCCACGTCCGCGCCGTTGATCCGGATCGCCTGCTCCATCGAGCGCCAATCGACCGGGAGCACCCCCATCTGGAGCGCGTATCCGAGCATGATCATGTTTGCGGCGATAGGATCGCCGAACGCCCGGCGCGCGAGTTCGTTCGCCGGAACTCGCGTGGCCTTATGGCCCGCGCGTTGCTCGAGGTGACGAACGAGGCGTTCGGCGTCGAGATCGACGTTTCCGTTCTCATGAAACGCCTGGGTAGCCACCACCTGGCCGTCGAGCAGAATCTCGGTCGAGGGGCGGATGGTCTTCAGCGCGTCGAGCTGAGTGGCAGCGACCGCGTCCGACGCGATCAAGAGATCGGCATCGTCGAGACCGAGCCGCATCGGCGCAACGCCGGACGGCGACGGGAAGATGCGTAGGTGGCTGTAGACGGCGCCTCCCTTCTGGGCGAGCCCCGTCATGTCGTAGATGCCGACGCCACGTCCCTCCAGGTGCGCCGCCATTCCGACGATGGCCGAGGCAGTGACGACACCGGTCCCGCCGATGCCGGCGAGCAGAATGCCGAAGGCTTCGAGTCCAGGCTGGCGCGCAGAAGGCGCCGTCAGCTTTCCGGCAGCAGCTTCGATGTCGATGGGAGCGGGCTTCTTCCCTTCTCCGTGCCCGATGGTCACGAAAGACGGGCAGAAGCCCTCGAGACAGGTCATGTCGCCGTTGCAACTGGCCTGATCGATGCGCCGTTTGCGGCCGAACTCCGTTTCGAGAGGCTGCACAGACATGCAGTTCGACGCGGTGGAGCAGTCTCCGCATCCCTCGCAGACCGCGGGGTTGATGACCACGCGTTTCGCGGCGGCGGGTGCTTTGCCACGCTTGCGCCGCTTGCGCTTCTCGGTGGCGCAGATCTGGACGAAGACGATTACGGTAGTCCCGGGAATTTCCCGAAGTTCGCGCTGCACGTTCTCCATCTGCGTGCGGTGGACGAGCTCGACCTGCGACGGCAACGATTGGCTGGATCGGACGGCTTCCGGGTCTTCCGCCACGACGACGACGCGCTTGGCCCCTTCGAGCAAGACCTGGCGGACCATGGCGCCGACCGTCAGGCCGCTCTCGACCGTCTGTCCTCCAGTCATGGCGACGACGTCGTTCGCCAGGATCTTGAACGTCACGTTTGCGTCGGAAGCAGCCGCGGCACGGATCGCCAGCGACCCCGAATGCGAGAACGTTCCGTCTCCAAGATTGACGAAGACGTGTTTCGTCTCGGTGAAATGCGACAGTCCGATCCAGTTTACCCCCTCCGCGCCCATGTGCGTACAGGGAAGCGGGTTGCGGTCCATAAACTGCACCAGGCCGTGGCAGCCGATGCCGGCCACGCCGAACGACCCACCCGGAAGCTTGGTCGAGCGGTTGTGCGGACATCCGGAGCAGAACACGGGACGACGCGCCAGCGGTGCGGCGTCGGTCCGGCCGAAGGACGTGACGCGCGCGGCAAGCTCATCCAGCGCGAGGCGCAGCGAGGCGATTTCGGGCTGCTCGACCGAGCCAGCGGTGAGAATGCGACGTCCGATAGCCAAAGCGGCGGTGGCGGCGTCCAGCGGCTCGTCGGACGGCAGCAGAGCCTCGTTCTCCGGCGTCGCCTTTCCCGAGATCTTCGGCCGTCTGTCGGAGTGATACAGGAGAGCCGCCGCCTGAAGCTCCATGTGCGCGCGCTTTTCTTCGACGAAGAGGAGCTCCGGTACCGCCTTCGCGAACGCGTTCAGCGGCTCGGGATCGAGCGGATAGATCAGGCCGACCTTTAACACGCCGATGCCCAGCCGCCGCGCAACGGCGTTGTCGATACCGAGCAGTCTCAATCCGTCGATCACGTCCTGGAATGCCTTGCCGGCTGTCACGATGCCGAGCCGGCTGGGACGGTCGGAGCCGAACGCGACGCGGTCGATCGCGTTGCGCCGCGTAAAGGCGTGCACGCGCGGAAGCTTGTTGCGGACCATGCGCCGGTCCTGCGCGGTCACCGCCAACATTTCAACGCGGATGCTGACGTCGTCGCGCGCCGGCGGGACGGCGTCGAGCACCGGAGCGAGCTCGTCTAGCGATATCTCCACCGCCTGCGTGCAGTCCGCCGTCTCGTTGACAAGCTTCAGTCCCGCGAGCAGTCCGGTCTCGCGCGACATCGCGATGCCAGCCAGGCCGAACTTGAAGATGTCGCGCGTATCCGACGGATAGAGGATCGGCACTTCGTGCGCGGCGAGCGCCAGATCGCTCTGATGGGCGAGCGAGGAGGATTTGCCGGCATGGTCGTCGCCGAAGACAAGCAGCACGCCGCCATTCGGGTGAGTCCCGGACATGTTGGCGTGCTTGATCGCGTCTCCGGACCGGTCCACGCCCGGGCCCTTGCCGTACCACATGCCGAACACACCATCGAAGCGCCGGCCGGGCACGAAGTCCAACTGCTGGCTACCCCACACCGCGGTCATGGCCAGGTCCTCGTTCAGGCCGGGCTGGAACACGATGTCCGCGGCCTTCAGGCGGTCCGCGATCTTGAGGAGCTCGCTGTCGACGGTCCCGAGCGGAGATCCGCGATAGCCAGAGATGTAACCCGCCGTGCGCAGCCCGCGCCTGTCGTCCAACTGCCGCTGCAGCAGAGGGACACGCGACAGCGCCTGCTTGCCGGTTATGAAGATCGTCCCCTCGGTGAGGTTGTACTTGTCCGAAAGAGATAGCTCGCGCATGGCAGTCGTATCCCGAAGTCCGATCATTTCTGCGGTATCGCAGCGGTGCATTCGATCTCCACCCGAACGTCCGGACGGACGAAGCCGGAGACCTCGACCAGCGTGCTCGCCGGCGCATCGAAGCCCGCGAAGAATTCTTCCCGGATCCGGTTCGTCGCGGGATAGTCGGCGATGTCGAGCACGAACACGTTCATCTTCAGCACGTGCTGGAATCCCCCGCCCTCCTCCTCAAGAACGGTCTGGATGCGTTCGTAGATGACACGCGTCTGCGCTTCGGCGTCCGCGGCCCCGGACTCACGGGCAGTGACGCCAGAGACGAAGACGAGCTTCGTTCCGGCGATCGGAAGCACAGTCGCATGAGCGAACTTCCCGAACGGAGCCGGCAATGCGCTGTAGGTTCTGGATCTGCTGGTCACGCGGAAATCTCCTGCGTCGTATGCGGCGCGAACGCGCCCTCGAGAAATGCCAAGGCATGCCGCCGGAAGCCCGGGTCCGCGAGAGCCTCCGCGTGGCCGACGCCCGACACGGTCGCTCCGGTCCCTGACACGAACGCCGCAGCGACCGACTGCGGATCGCCGGCCAACTTGTCCCGTTCCCCGACCACGACGAGGGTCGGCGCGACGACGGATGAGAGCGCGCCGAGGTCGAAGCGGGCCGATTGTCCTCGCAGGCACGCTGCGAGAACGGAAAGGTCGTTATACGGAAGAGACTCAGCGTGCCGCCTGAAGCGGATGGCGTAGGACGGAAGCGCTCCGAGCCGCTCCTCGTCGTGCGCGTCAAGCGCGTCGGCGAACTCAGGAGCCAGGCCGACTGTCGCTGCGATCCGGTCGCCCATGCCGCCCAGCACCAGTCTCCTCACGCGGTTTCCGAGCGCGAGCGCGGCGGACATCGCCACGTGAGCGCCCATCGAATAGCCGACGAGGGTGAGTTCGGCGTTTCCCCAGCAATTCCCGCACAACGCAGCGACGTCGCCCGCGAAGGCCTCCAACCGGTAGTCGGCGGGATCGCGCGACTTGACGCTTCTGCCGTGCCCCCGCAGATCAGGTGCGCACACGTCGTATCCGGCCGCGACGAGAGAATCGAGCCACCCGGTCCGGACCCAGTCGTCCGCCGCATCGGAAGCGAAGCCGTGCAGAAGGATCACCGGATCGCCGTGGCCGGCCCGCAGGAACGACAGGCAGGCGGGTTGGCCCGACGTCGTAGCGCCTGTCGGGAGGGTGCCGCGCACGGGCGTCGATGCAGGAACTTCAAGTGACATCGATCGCAGTCCGTGACCGCACGGCGAACCGTCGCGCTGCGGCCGCCTCGATCATCGCGGCGACGGCGATCACCGCACCGTCCCGTCCGGACGCGGCGCCGACCTGCAGTCCGATGGGAAAAGCGTTTTCATCGCTGCGCCACGGCACCGAGATGGCGGGCCCATGGGAGAGATTGAACAGCGGCGTAAACGGACACCAGCCGAACCAATCGGAAGCCGCAGCCGCTGCGGCGTCCACGCGCGGCGGCAGACCCGGCATGGTCGGCGTCAGAAGCACGTCGATCTGATCCGTCAGCAAAGCAGACGTTTGGCTCGCGATCTCTTCGCGTCGCCGCTGTAAAGCCAGCAGTTCGTCCGAGCGAAGGCCCATCACCGGTTCGATGAAGTCGAGAAGGTCGGCGTGAAGATCCGCCCGACGGTCCTTCGGGACCTGTGCCACGGCGTAAGCGCAACCGAGCCTGTAAAGAGCGGCGACGATGTCGCGCGACTCGTCGATCGCGACGTCGACCGCGACGACCGGCGAGCCCGGAAAGAGGACCGAGAGCGCATCTTCCCAGGCTTTTCTGACCTCCGGAGCGAGATGGCCGGTCACGCCTACGGGAACGCCGATCCGGATTCCCAAAGCATCGCGATGGGACGCAAGGCGGTCGCGCAGCGGGACTTGGCCCAACGACGACGGGTCTGCTCCGGTCGCGCCGCTCATGACGGTCGCGACGAGCGCCGCGTCCGCGACGGTGCGCGTGATCGGTCCCACGTGCGGAAGCCGCCAGAATGCAGATGGATAGGGATTGAGCGGTATCGTCCCGAACGTCGGCTTGTAGCCGACCACGCCGCAGAAAGCCGCGGGAATGCGGACCGATCCTGCCGCATCGGATCCGATGCCCGCGACGCCGAGCCCGAGCGCGGTCGCCGCCGCGGCGCCTCCGCTGCTGCCGCCGGCGTGCCGCGCGCGGTCGAGCGGGTTCGTCGTCACGCCGTTCAGCGGACTTTCGGTCAGCCCCTTCCAGGCGAACTCGGGCGTCGTCGTCTTGCCGAGGAATACCGCTCCGGCCGAGCGGAGGCGGGCCATCGATGCGGCATCATCGGGCACGGCGGCGTCGGAGGTAGTCCGCGAGCCGCGGCGCGTGGGCCAACCCGCGACGTTCACGGTATCCTTGATCGTGATCGGGACGCCGTCCAACGGGCCGAGCGAGGCGCCCTTGCGATAGCGCTCCTCAGACCCGCGTGCCGTCTTCATTGCCGCGGCTTCGTCGACCAGGACGAACGCGTTGATGCCTTCGTCCAGTCCAGGAAGCGCCTTTAGTTGCGAACGAGCGACCTCGACTGGCGATATTTCGCCGCGCTTGTAGCGCTCATGAAGCCGGACGGCTTCGCCTTCAATCGACATAGACTTGGTCCCTTGCAGCGGCGTAATCCGAGCCGCCGCCCAGATAGGCCTGGCCGAGACGCGGATCCGCCGCCAGTTCGGCGCTGGATCCCTGCAGGACGATCTTTCCGACTTCGAGCACGTACCCGCGATCGGCGACCGACAACGCGAGCCGTGCGTTCTGTTCGACGAGAATGATCGTCAGACCTTCAGACTTCAGTTGATGGACGACCCGGAGGATTTCCTGAACGATCAGCGGCGCCAGGCCGATCGAGGGTTCGTCGAGCATCAGGAGCCGCGGCTCCGCCATCAGCGCTCGGCCGACCGCCAACATCTGCTGCTCGCCGCCCGACAAGGTCGCCGCCTTCTGACGCCGACGCTCGGCGAGCTTCGGAAACAGTCCGTAGATCCTCTCGAGCGACGTCACCGGCGCACCAGTTCGGTAGCCGCCGAGCCTGAGGTTCACTTCCACCGGCAGATTGCCGAAGAGCTCGCGCCGCTCGGGCACCAACACCACGCCGCGCCCCACAAGCTGCTCCGGACGAAGGCCGGTGAGTTCGACGCCATCGAGGGTGATCGATCCCGCGCGCGGCGGGCAGAGACCCATGAGGCCGTTGAGCAACGTCGACTTGCCTGCGCCGTTGGCACCGAGGACGGTGACGAGTTCTCCGGGCTTCACTTCGAGATCTAGAGATTCCAGCACGGTCGCCCGGCCGTAACCCACGTTCAGTCCGCTGACGCGCAGATGAGGCATGATCAGGTTCCCAGATAGGCCGCGATGACGCGTTCATCCCGTCGGACTTCGTCGGGATGGCCGGTCATTAGGCCCTCACCCCGATCGAGGACGACGACCCTGTCCACGCAGTTCATGACGAGGTCCATGTCGTGCTCGACGAGCAGCACGGACATCCCGGCGCGCTTGAGACGATGCAGCAGCGTCACGAGCCGGAGCTTCTCGCCGGTCCGGAGACCGGCTGCAGGCTCGTCGAGCAGCAGAAGTCTCGGCCGGCTAACCAGGGCACGCGCGACCTCCAGCAGCCTCGCCTGCCCCATCGCCAGCCGGGAGGCAGGTTGATGGGCAAGATCTTCGAGCTCGACGATTTCGAGTGCTCGCCAGGCCTTCGCGAAGGTCGCCGCCTCCTCCGCGCGGTCCAGGCCGAACATGCCGGCGATCATCCCCGACCGTCCCTGCGCATAGGCGCCGAACGCGACGTTCTCGAGGACGGTCCGCTCCGGAACGACCCGCACGTGTTGGAATGTGCGTGATACGCCGCGATGAACGAGATCGCACACCCGGGACGGCGGCGGCGCGCCCATGAGGAACACGCTTCCCTCCGATGGAGCAAGAAGACCGGTAGCGATGTTGAACGTCGTCGATTTGCCTGCTCCGTTCGGCCCGATCAGACCGACGATCTGATCCGCCGGGACCGAGAACGTCACGTCGCGAAGCGCCTTCAGTCCGCCGAAATTCTTCGCGATCCCCTTCACCGACAGTAGATCGTCGCCGTCCGCGCCGCGCCTCGAGGGCGTGAGTTCGATGCTGCGCGCCGGCCGCGGCACCGAGAAGGCCGGCCACAAGCGCTGCAGGGCCGACCAGATGCCGCCCGGCCAGCGCAACAAGACCCCGATCAGCACGACGCCGAACACGATCATCTCGACGTGTCCGGAAAGGCCGAGCATGCGTGCTACGACGTTCTGAAGAAACATCTCGAGCGCTGCCACGGCCGACGCGCCCAGAACCGCCCCGAACGGGTGCGACATGCCGCCGAAGATGCACGCGATCAGAAGGTTGACGCTCGAAGTCAGCCCGAACGGCGCCGGGCTGATGAACTTGAAGTAGAAGGCGTATAGTCCGCCGGACAGCCCCGCCAGCGTGGCGGCCACCACGAAGACCAGAAGCCGCAGGCGCGTAGCGTTCACCCCGAACACCTCCGCCATTTCGATGTCGGACTTCAGCGCCGCGATCGCGCGTCCGGTTCGGGTGTTGAGCAGCCGCGAGAACCCACCTCCCGCGATAGCGACGATAGACCACACGAGGATCGCGAACGAGCGGTCGTCGGCCAGTTGAAACGAGCCGAACGACAAGGGCGGGATCTGCCCGAAGCCGGAAGCGCCGCCCGTCACGTTGCCGGCGGCCACGATACCGGCGCTGCAGGCCATGCCGATGGCCAATGTCGCCAGCGGCAGGAAGTGCCCCTTAAGTCTCAGCGTGATCGCGCCGATGATCACTCCCATGATCGCAGACGTCGCGACGCCGGCGAGCAGTGCGAGCACCGCCGGCACACCGTGGTCGCGCGCGAGGATCGCCGAGACGTACGCACCGACGGCCATGAACGCCGCTTGTCCGAGCGAGACCTGACCAGCAATCAACAGCAACGTAAGGCCCATCGCGGCGATGGCCGACAGTCCGACCGTCACCAAGAGCGTGACGTCGTACTGCGGACCGACAGCGGCGATTACGGCTGCCCCGCCGAAAAGCGCGGCGGCGACGATGAGCGAGGCGCCCCCGGGACTGCGCCAAGACCGCGTGCCCGGACTCCGCTCAGCCTGGGTGGAGGAAGACATGTCAATGTCCATGGGTTTCGGGAGGACGCACCGCGTTCCGCCACAGCAAAATGGGGATCACCATCAGGTAGACGACGACATCGCGGTAGGCGCTCGCCTGGTAGGCTGAGAAGGACTCGGTGAGCCCCACCAGCAGGACGCCGACGAGCGCCGTCGGATATTCTACGATCCCGCCCAGCGCCGCCGCGACGAAACCCTTCAAACCGATCGGAAAACCCATGTCGTAATTCGCCGTGATCAACGGGGCGAGCAAAAGGCCCGAGAGCGCGCTGAAGCCGGCGCCGATCGCGAAGCTCAACTGGCCGGCGACGCTCACGGGAATACCGCAAAGCTGCGCGCCCGTCCTGTTCACCGCAGTCGCCTGCAGCGCCTGGCCGATCAACGTCCGCTCGGAGAAGAGATACAGGCCCACCATGGCCGCAACCGCCGACAGGCAGATCCAGAGGCTCTGATAGGTGACGAACACTGGACCCAGCGCGAAGCCGCCGTCGACGACGGGCGGTACGGATTGCGGTTCGGCGCCCCAAATCAGGACGGCGGCCCCGTGAAGCACCATGTAGACGCCGACGCTGACGATCAGCAGCACGATCGGCGATGCGCCCGAGACGGGTTCTACCGTCAGGCGGTACGTCAGCGTGCCGAGCGACGCAGTGGCGACGAGGGCCGCGAGAACGGCCAGCCAGTACGACCCCGGCAGATAGTTCGCGAGCAGTGCGCTCGCAAGGACTGCGGATATCCAGACGGCGCGCAGGGCGATTATCCGCAACCGCATCCCGTTGTTGAGCCGCCTATCGGCGATATCCTTGAGCGCAAAGGCCGCGAGGCCTCCAGCGACGATCGCGCTCAGACCATTGAACGATCCCGAAAGCGCGCTCGCGAACGAGAGCGCCCCCAGCGTCACGTACTCGCCCTGCGCGATGTTGACCACGCGGGTGACCGTGTAGACGACGATCAGGCTCAGGGCGAGCAGACCGTAGACGGCGCCATTGGTGACGCCGTCCGAGATCAGGAAGAGGACCGTGTCCAGCACGGATCATTCCTCGATCAGGACGAACTTGCCGCCCTTGATCACCGACAGGAACGTCGAGCGCTTGTCCAGGCCAAGATGATCGGTCGGCGTGATATTGAATATCCCGTTCACGCCAGGCCATTCCTTCGTGCGTTCCATCGCATCCTTGATGGCGACGCGCATCGCAGCAAGGTCCTCGGGCTTCGCCCCTCCGGCTATGGCGCTCTGGCTGGCGTTCACCGCCAGCATCATCGCATCCCACGACTGTCCGGCGAAGAGATCAACTTTGCCTTTCCCATACGCATTGTCGTAGACCTCCGCGAACTTCGCGAGCACGGGGCGGAGCGGATTGTCCTTCTTGATCTGATCGTAGACATTCAGCGCACCGACGCCGACGATTGCGCCCTCGACGTTGGCCTTTCCGATATCCACGAACGCGTTGATGGACGATCCTGCGCCGTGATAGATCGGCCCGGTGTACCCGACGCGCTTCAATGCTTCATGAGCGAGGTCCGCGGACGGCGGGATCGCGTGGATATAGATAGCATCCAGACCGGCTTGTTTGAGCCGGAGCGCTTGAGGCGTAAAGTTGGTGTCCTGACGGGCGAAACGTTCCGTTGCAGCTAGTTCGATCGACGCCCCTTTCGAAACGTTCTGCAGTTCCTTCAGCCCACCCTCGCCGTAAGAATCCTCCAGGCCGAAGAAGCCGATCTTCTTGATGCCTTGGCGTTTCATGTAGTCGAGCGTGCGCTCAAGCATCAGCTTATCGGATGTCGGCGTCTTGAAGGTGAACGGCCGCGCACTTGCGGGCTCCACGATCGCCGCCGACGAAGCCATCGAGATCATGGTGACCTTGGCCGCACTGACCGTGTCGATGATGGCCATGGAGCTCGGAGTCGTCGTGCAACATACGATGACGTCGGCCTTGTCCTCCTCGATCGCCTTGCGCGTCAGGCTGACCGACTTGGTCGGATCGGAACCGTCGTCGTACGAAATCACCTTGATCTTGAAGGGCAGGTCGGTGCGGGCCGACCAGATCTTGTCGAAAAGCTCGACCGCGTTGCGCTCGGGGGCGCCGAGCGCCGATGCGGGGCCCGTCACGGCGACGATCGCGGCGATGCGCAGTTCGGGCTTCTCCTGAGCGACCGCTGGGCCCGAAGCCGGCAACCCGATGGATGCTGCCGTCAGCAGCGTCACGCCCAGCGCAGTGAGGCGTCGCATAGTCATCGTTCTCATGTTTTCCCTCGCGGTTGCCGTTTCCGCTGACAATGGTGGCAGCGCCGGAGGGGGTGCGCTGTATCTGAGGATACATCGGCCCATTTGTGCCGCCCGATACAGACCGGAGG
>JAEVYW010000293.1 GCA_023392555.1 Pseudomonadota bacterium
TCCTGGCGACCGACCAGCGGACCGACAGCAAGAATGAAGACGGCAAGGTCGTCGTCAAGACGTTCTCGACCGTCACCGTCGAAGTCACTCCGCGCATTGCCGAGAAGATCTCGGTCGCGCAGAGCCTTGGCCAGCTGTCGCTGTCCCTCCGTTCGATCGCCGACAACAGCGCCGAGCTGGAGCGGGCGATTGCGTCGGGCGAAGTGAAGGTCCCGCAGGGCACCAACCCGGCGCAGGAGCGCCAGATGCTGCTCGCGGTGGCCAATCGTCCGATCGACACCAACACCACTTACACGACCGGTGGCGAAGTTTCGCGCTTCCAGCGCCGGTCGGTCCCTGCCCAGCAGAGCTCGGGCGGAGATACTGCATCGCTGGCAAAATATGCCGCTGCCATTGCCGGCCGCGGTGCTCCGGGCGCGGCCTCGGCCCCAGTGGGTCCGGTCGTCCGCATCGCCCGCGGCAACAATGTCACCGTCGTTCCGGTGGGAGCTCGCTAAAATGACCACTCGCAAAAACCAGAGCCGAGCGCGCCTCGGCACCGCCTTCGCGGCCCTGGCCATCGGCCTCGGCACGCTGGCGGCACCCACCCAGGCCTTCGCTGCCCCGTCAATGGCGGCCAAGCCCTCGGAAACGCTGAACCTGAGCCAGGGCGCAGGTTCGCTGGTCCGCCTCTCGGCGCCGATGACCGACGTGTTCGTGTCGAATGACGCGATCGCCGACGTCCAGGTCCGCTCCGCGACCCAGCTCTACGTGTTCGGCAAGAGCCGTGGCGAGACCACGATCTACGCCACCGCCAAGAACGGCAGGGTCGTTTACGCCTCGACCGTTCGCGTCGGGAATAACATCGGGTCGGTCGACGAGATGCTTCGCCTGGCGATGCCGGACGCCAGCATCCAGGCGACGCCGATGAACAACCTGGTGCTCCTGACCGGCACCGTCGGTGCGCCGACGGATGTCGAGGAAGCCCAGCGTCTCGTTCAGGCCTATGTCGGCGAGGGCACGCAGGTCGTCAGCCGGCTTCGCTCGGCGACCCCGCTGCAGGTCAACCTCAAGGTCCGCATTGCGGAAGTGAACCGCTCGATCCTCAAGCAGGTCGGCGTCAATCTTCTCAGCCGCGACAGCACCAACGGGTTCCAGTTCGGTATCGGTCAGGGCAATGCTGGAACCTTCGGTGCGCCTGGCGCCCCGGACGGATCGAGTGCGCCCACCCCGAAGTCGTTCAACTTCGGGTCGGTCGGCACCACTTTGGGTGCAGCCGGAAAGCTGTTCGGGCTCGACCTGATCGGTTCGCTGGATCTTGCCGAAACGGACGGGCTGGCCACGACGCTGGCCGAGCCGAACCTGACGGCGCTTTCGGGTGAAACCGCGAGCTTCCTGGCCGGGGGTGAATTCCCGATCCCGATCTCACAGTCGCTCGGCTCGGTTTCGGTCGAATACAAGCAATATGGCGTCGGCCTTGCCTTCACGCCGATCGTGCTTGCCGACGGCCGCATCTCGATGCGCGTTCGCCCGGAAGTCAGCGAGCTGTCGGCCGAAGGCTCGATCAAGCTCAACGGCTACGACGTTCCTGCGCTGGTCACCCGCCGCGCAGAGACGACGGTCGAGCTTGGTTCCGGCCAAAGCTTCATGCTCGCCGGCCTGATCCGGAACAACAACACCAACAACATCAGCAAGGCGCCGTTCCTCGGCGACCTGCCGATCCTTGGCGCCCTGTTCCGGTCGACGAGCTTCCGTCGCCAGGAGACCGAGCTGGTGATCATCGTCACGCCGTACCTGGTTCGCCCGACCTCGGGCCGCCTTGCGGTGCCGACCGATGGCTATCGCGCTCCGTCCGATGGCGAGCGGGTCTGGACCGGCCAGAGCTACGGCACCCAGGGTCGTCCGGCTGCCGCCCTCCCCGCTCCGGGTCCCGCTTTCGGCGGAGCCGCTGCGGCCACCGCTGCGCCGGGCTTCAAGCTTTAAGCCGCCGCTACCAGGAAGGATGTCATCATGACTTCGAAGTCAGCTCTTCTGATCCTCACTGCGGCGCTTGCAGGCTGTGCTCACCAGCCCAGCCCCTTGCCGGAAGCGGGTCTCGATCCGGTCAACGTGCCGGTCGTCAGCCGCGCGGACTATGCGTTCGACGCCGCTGCGCCGGGCGGTAGCCTGCCCCCGTCCGAAGCCGCCCGTCTCGACGGCTGGTTCTCCGGCATGGGCCTGCGTTACGGCGACGTCATCTACGTGGATGGCCCCTATGCGGATAGCGCACGGGCCCAGGTCGCGGACATCGCCGGCCGCTATGGCCTGCTGGTCAGCGCCGGCGCTCCGGTGACTCCGGGAGCAGTCGCTCCGGGCACGGTTCGGGTGGTCGTCAGCCGCACCGTCGCGAGCGTTCCGAACTGCCCGAACTGGGAGCGGCCGTCGCAGCCCAACTATAACAACAAGAGCCTGCCCGGCCTCGGCTGTGCGGTGAACTCGAACCTCGCCGCGATGATCGCGAACCCCGAGGACCTGGTCCACGGCCGCGCGGGCACCGGCATGCTCGATCCTGTCGCCGCGTCGAAGGCGGTGAACACCTATCGTTCGAAGGCACCGACGGGCAACGGCGCGTTGCCCGCCATCAATACCAAGTCGGGAGGTTAATCGATGAACGCCCCGTTCCAGGCACGCGCTGGTCTGCGCGACCCTTTTCAGGCCTTCGTTTGCGATGACTCCACGGCGGATATGCTTCGTCCGGTTGCGGTCGAGCATGGGTGGTCGCCGGAAAAGGTGAACAAGGGCGGCCTGCGCAATGCGGTCCAGTCCCTGTCGGTCTCGGCGAGCCCGAACATCCTGTTCGTCGACCTGACGGAGTCAGCGGATCCGCTGAACGACATCAACGCGCTTGCGGAAGTTTGCGAGCCGGGCACGATCGTGATTGCCTCGGGCCAGGTGAACGACGTTCGCCTGTACCGCGATCTCGTCGCGAGCGGCATCCACGACTATTTGCTGAAGCCGTTCACGGACGACCAGCTGCGCGACACCTTTGCGCACGCCCAGGCGATCATCGCGGGTCCCCGCGGTGAAGCCCAGGCCGACAAGCCGCACGTCATGTCGGCGGTGATCGGTGTTCGCGGCGGTGTCGGCGCTTCGTCGATCGCGACCTCGCTGGCCTGGCTGCTGAGCGAGAAGTCGCACCGTTCAACGGCGCTT
>JAEVYW010000314.1 GCA_023392555.1 Pseudomonadota bacterium
CCTGTTCAACGGCATGCTCGACCGCGCCCGCTGCGATGAGGCGATCGTCTCGCTTGTCGGCGACGTGGACGATGTCGACGCCTGGTTCATCTGCGGCCCCGGCCCGATGATGGACGCCGCGGAAGGCGCGCTTCTCGACCGCAGCGTCGACAAGGACCGCATTCACATCGAGCGCTTCACGGCCGATCGTCCGTCCGCCGCGCTCGCGGAGGAAATGGCGCAGCTTCAGACCAAGGCGGCCGGAACGACTTTGTCGGTCACGCTCGACGGCCGCACGCGGAAGGTACCCTTCACCGAGGCCAACATTCTCGACAGCGCGCGTGCTGCAGGTCTTCCGGCTCCCTTCGCATGCAAGGCCGGCGTGTGCGCCACCTGCCGCGCGAAAGTCGTTGGCGGTAAAGTGGAAATGGCGGCCCGCTACGGCCTCACCGACGAGGAAATTGAGGCCGGCTACGTGCTCACCTGCCAGTCGGTGCCGGACGGCGACGGCGTGGCAGTGGATTACGACGCCTAAGTTGCGCTAGAGCCGCCGCATGCTGAGCGACACGCAGTCGAGGGCGAGGGGGCTCGCCGATCTTCCCGAGGTGCAAAGCGATTCGCTGCTTGCCCTCATCGCGCTTTGCGACGCGGATCCCCGGCCGGAGAAAATCGACGTTGGCGTTGGCGTCTTCCGCGACGGGGAGGGCCGCACACCGATCCTCAAGGTCATCAAGGAAGCCGAAGAGATCCTGCGCCGGACGCAGGAGACCAAGGCCTATCTCGGAAGCGCTGGCGACAAGCGCTTCGCGGAACTGATCAGACCGATCCTCTTGGGTGAACATGCCGGCGACGAGCGCATTCGCGGGCTACAGACGCCGGGCGGCTGCGGCGCGCTCCGGCTGGGCTTCGAAGTCATCGCGACGGTCAATCCGGACGCCCGCGTTTTGGTCGGTGTCCCAACCTGGCCGAACCATGCGCCAATCATCCGCTCGGTCGGCCTGCGTATGGTCGAATATCCCTATTACGAGCGTGACGGCGGGCGCATTGCGTTCGAGGCCATGATCGCCGCGCTGAACGAGGCGCAGGCGGGCGACGTGGTCTTGCTCCATGGCTGCTGCCACAATCCGACGGGCGCGGACCTCGACGACGATCAGTGGGTCGAGGTTACGCGGATCATCGCCGAGCGCGGGCTGCTGCCGTTCGTCGACATCGCCTACCAGGGCTTCGGCCGCGGACTCGACGAGGATGCGCGAGGGCTTCGCGGGTTGCTGGCCGCGTGCGACGAAGTGATCGCGGCGCAGAGCTGCGACAAGAATTTCAGCGTCTATCGCGACCGTGTCGGCTCGCTGTTCATCAAGACCGGCTCGAAGGCGGCGACCGATCGCGCCTTTGCCCACGTCTTTCAGCGCGCTCGCGAAATGTGGTCGATGCCGCCCGATCACGGAGCCGCGGCGGTACGCATCGTTCTCGATACGCCCGAGCTTGCGGAGCGTTGGCATGGCGAACTCGCCGCCATGCGTGACCGCATCAACGCCGTTCGCCAGCGCATCGCCGGCGCCGACCCGCGCCTGGCCTATATCGGCAAGCAGTTCGGCATGTTCTCAATGCTTCCGCTCAGCCGGGACCAAGTGCTCAAGCTGCGCACGGACCACGCGATCTACATGGCCGACAGCGGCCGCTTCAACATCGTCGGCTTGAGCGACGACCAGGTCGAGCGATTTACCGCCGCCGTGGTCGACGCGCTGGACGCGTAAGCGATCATGGCTGACCGCGACCCGGGCCGGGTGTCTGCCGACGTGGATTGGCGCGAGGTCGCAAGGCTGGTGCTCACCAGCCGCGAGATGGACCGGATCGAGGAAGAAGAGCTCGTTCCGGCCAAGAAGGTTCTCTACCAGTTCAGCGCGCGCGGCCACGACATGGCGCAGGTGCTGCTGGGGCTTCACCTCAAGGATGGCGATGCGGCGTGCGGTTACTACCGCTCGCGTCCGCTGCTGCTCGCGCTGGGCGTTCCGCTTGCCGACGCGCTTGGCTCGGGCATGGGCCTCGCGGGCGGATATTCCGACGGTCGCGATATCGGCGTCGTGTTCAACTATCCCAACCCGGGTGGCGCCCACGCGCTGCCGATGTGCGGCGGCGTAGGCGCGCAATACACGCCGGCGGCCGGCTGGGCGCAGGCGATCGCGTACAAGTCGAAGGTGCTAGGCGAGGGGCCGGACGATGCCATCGCCCTCGTGCTTGGCGGCGACGCAAGCTGTGCCACTGGTGGATTTTGGTCCGCGCTAACGATTGCGACGACGCAACAGTTGCCGCTGCTGATGTACGTCGAGGACAACGGCTATGGCATCTCGGTCACGTCCGATTACCAGACGCCGGGGCAGGACATCGCCGCCAACCTCGCCAGCTTCAAAGGTCTGACGATCTTCAATGGCGACGGGACCGATCCCGAAGAGGCGTCGCGGCTGATCGACGAAGCGGTGCGCCACGTCCGCACCAAGCGCGCGCCGGTTCTTCTTCGCCTTCGCGTTCCACGCCTCGAAGGGCACAGCTATCAGGATACGCAGGGCTATAAGTCCGAAGACGAGATTGCTGCCGAATGGGCCCGCGATCCGCTGCCGAAGCTGAAGGCGCACGTCGCCAAGCTTCAGATCGGCGATGAGGAATGGACCCGCTTGGGCGATGAGGTTGCGTGGCAAGTCGGCGCCGCTCGCGCAGAAGCCGAAGCGCGCGGGGTTTCCTCGCCCGAGGACGTCACCAGCAAGGTCTTCTTCGACAGCGAGATGAGCGAGGTCGGCGGCGGTGCCGGGCTCAGCCTCGATGGCACGACGGATGTGCCGAACCCGGAAGGCCAGCGAATCAACATGGTCACCGCGATCCGCCGCGTGCTCGATCAGGAAATCGAGGCCAACCCGCGCGTGCTCGTCTTCGGCGAGGACGTCGGGCCGAAGGGCGGCGTCCATGCGGTGACGCTCGGCCTTCAGGAGAAGTTCGGGCGCGACCGCGTGTTCGACACGTCTCTCAACGAAGAGGGCATCGTCGGCCGCGCGGTCGGCATGGCGCTCGCGGGGCTGATGCCAGTGCCCGAAATCCAGTTCCGCAAATATGCCGAGCCTGCGACCGAGCAGATCAACGATTGCGGCACAATGCGCTGGCGCACGCACAACCGCTTCGCGGCGCCGATGGTGCTTCGTGTGCCGGGTGGCTTCTTCAAATGCGGCGACCCGTGGCATAGCCAGACCAACGAAGTGCAGTTCGTCCACAATCCCGGCTGGCTTGTCGCGGTGCCGTCGAACGCAGAGGATGCGGTCGGACTGCTGCGCGGTGCGCTTCGCGGAAACGACCCGGTGCTGTTCTTCGAACATCGCGCGATGCTCGACGACAGCTGGGCGCGACGTCCGTGGCCGGGCGAAAATTACGTCCTTCAGTTCGGGCGCGCGAAGAAGACTCGCGAAGGCGACAAGATCACCATCGTCACCTGGGGCGCGATGGTGCCGCGCTGCGAGGCGGCGGCGGAGGGCGTCAGCGCCGACGTGATCGACCTGCGCACGTTGATGCCGTGGGATCGCGAAATGGTGCTCGACAGCGTCCGCCGCACGCGCCGTTGCCTGATCGTCCACGAGGACCTGCGCACTGGCGGCTTCGGCGCGGAGATCGCCGCAGTGGTCGCCGACGAGGCCTTCCTCGATCTCGACGCGCCGGTCGCGCGGGTGACGATGCCCGACATCCCGAGCCCGCATCATCCGCGGCTGATGGAATGGGCGCTGCCGAGCGTGGCGAGCATTCGCTCGGAGATCGACCGGCTGGTGGGTTTCTGACCGTGATCGAAGTCCGCGTTCCCGACGAGCAGGAGGGCACCAAGGCGGTCGTTCGCGCCTGGCTGAAGCAGATTGGCGATACGGTGGCCGTCAACGATCCGCTGGTCGAACTCGAGACGGACAAGGTCACACAGGAGGTGCCCGCGCCGGCGGCCGGCGTGCTGAGTGAGATCGTGCTGGCGACGGACGCCGAGGCTGTGCCCGGAGCGCTGTTGGGGCGGATCGATGCCGCCGGTACTCCTGCGAAGGCAGGAGCCCAGACCGAGCGCGAAGCGCAAGTTGATGATGGCGGTGCCGAAGCGCTTCGCGCGACTGGACGCCTGCCTTCGCAGGGGAACGGCGAGGCGGAAACTCGCCTCTCACCCTCGGTCCGCCGCGCCTGTCTGCAGCACGGCATCGACCCCGCACGCATCTCCGGCACGGGCCGTAATGGCCGCATTACTCGCGAAGATGTGGATCGCGCCGTCGCTTCGGCCACGATCGTCACTGCCGGCGAGCCCGCGACGGCTCAGCCGCGCCAATTCGCGGCGCAGGATATCCCGCATGACCGCGTGCGCCTCGCGATTGCCGAGAACATGGTCCGCGCGGTCACCGACGCGCCGCATGTCACCGCGCTCTTCGAGGCCGACTTCTCCGCCGTCGCCGCTCACAAGGCGGCGCTCGCCGCACGCGGACAAAAGCTCAGCTACACCGCCTACATCGTAAAGGCTGCGGCCGAGGCGATGGCTGTCGCGCCTGCGATCAACGGCCGCTGGGAAAGCGACCGCATCGCAATCTCGCCGACCATCGACGTTGGGGTCGGAACCGCGCTCGGCGAGAAGGGCCTCGTCGTCCCCGTCGTGAAGAACGTCGGCGCGCTCAGCCTCGAACAGATTGGCGCGAAGCTCGACGATCTCACCCGCCGCGCTCGCGAGGGGAAGCTCGAGCGCTCCGACGTGTCGGGAGGAAGCTTCACCATCTCCAACCACGGCGTCTCCGGCTCTCTGCTGGCCGCGCCGATCATCCTGCACCAGGGGCAGGCCGCGATCCTCGGCGTCGGCAAGCTCGAAAAGCGCGTCGTCGTCCGCCAAATTGATGGGCAGGACGCGATCCTCATCCGTCCGATGGCCTATGTGACTTTGACCATCGACCATCGCGTCGTCGATGGTCACCAGACCAACGCCTGGCTAACTCGTTTCGTCGAGATTCTAGAGACTTGGCCCGCCCCGGCTAATCAGCAGTAGGAACACTGGTTACAGCCCACTGTTGATC
>JAEVYW010000007.1 GCA_023392555.1 Pseudomonadota bacterium
ATTCGCGCCTGCGCGGACGACGCGCGGACGAAGACGTCGGTGTCCTTGAACTGCTCGACCTCGAGGCTCAGCCCGCTGAAGTAGAAGTGATCGCCGGGCGACAGCGTCGAGGCGTAGCCCTCTTCGATGGTGCCGAGCTTGCGTCCGTTGCGGAAGCGCACCGTGAGAAGCGGCTGCTCGACGATGATGCCGGCGTTGAGGCGGTGCTGCTGTGCGATCTGCGGACGAGCGATCCGCCAGCGGCCGTCGCCGTCGGGCACAAGACGGCGGAACTTGTCGTAGGCCTTGAGCGCGTAGCCTCCCGTGGCGATGAAGTTCAGCACCTCCTTGAACGTCTCGTCCCTGAGGCCCGCGTAGGGTGCAGCTGAGCGGATTTCGGCGAGAAGCTCGTCCTCCTGGAACGGCGCAGCAACCGCCATCGCGAGGATGTGCTGGGCAAGAACGTCGAGAGTGCCGGGCCGGAAGTTCTCCGGATCGAGCTCGCCATCGTCGATCGCATCGAGCGCCGCCCGCGCTTCGAGATATTCGAAGCGGTTGCCGGGGACGACCGTGCCCTCGCTCGGCTCGTCGAGCCGGTGGTTGGCCCGGCCGATGCGTTGCAGCAGACGCGAGCTGCCCTTCGGTGCGCCCATCTGCACGACAAGGTCCACGTCGCCCCAGTCGATACCGAGGTCCAGGCTCGCCGTCGCGACAAGCCCGCGAAGCTTGCCCGCAGCCATCGCCGCTTCGACCTTGCGGCGCGCTTCCTGCGCCAGGCTGCCGTGGTGGATACCGATCGGCAGGCCCTTGTCGTTTACCGCCCACAAGTCCTGGAAGATGAGCTCGGCCAGGCTTCGAGTGTTGCAGAAGACCAAAGTCGTCTTGTGCCGCTCGATCAAATCCATGACCTCGCGAACGGCATGACGGCCGCTGTGGCCGCCCCAGGGAATACGGTTCTCCGGAATCAGGATCGAAAGGTCCGGCTCCGCGCCGGGGTCGCCAAGCACCAGGGAGACCGCATCGATGTCCGCGTCGGGCGCAAGCCATGATCGGTAGGCGTCAGGATCGCTGATCGTCGCCGACAGGCCGACACGGCGGAGGTCCGGCGCAATCTGCTGGAGCCGCGCCATCGACAGCGACAGCAGGTCGCCGCGCTTCTCCTTCGCGAAACCGTGGATCTCGTCGACCACGACCGTCTGCAGGTTCGCGAACATCGTAAAGCTGTCGGGATAGCTCAACAGCAGGCTGAGCGATTCCGGGGTCGTCAGCAGCACCTGCGGCGGCTTCACCCGCTGCCGCGCCTTGCGGTCGGACGGCGTATCGCCCGTCCGGGTCTCGACGCGGATCGGAAGGCCCATTTCCTCGATCGGCGTCAGCAGGTTGCGCTGAACGTCCACCGCCAATGCCTTCAGCGGCGATACGTAGAGCGTATGCAGCCCCTCGCGTGGGGCTTCCGCAAGTTCGCAGATCGTCGGCAGGAAACCCGCAAGCGTCTTGCCCGCGCCGGTCGCGGCCACCAGCAACGCATTCTGCCTGGCCCGCGCTGCGCCGAGCATCTCAAGCTGATGCCGGCGCGGAGCCCAGCCCCGGGCGGCGAACCAGCCGCTTACGATGTCAGGAAGGTCGTGCCCCTGGCTCAGCGGTCGTCAGTCCCCTCGCGCCGCATCTGCTCTTCCTCGGCATATTCACGCCGCGTGGCATTGTCGGTCACGTCCATGGGCGCCTCGTTCTTCCGACGCCGCGAACGCATCACGACCCACACCAGCACGAGCAGCAGGATGATCGGGCCGACAATGTCGACGAGGGTCCAAAGGGTTTCGTCCATGAAGCTCTCTCCGCAATTGTTGTTGGCGGGGAACCGTCCCGCCCTTCGACCTGTATAGCTCGCAATGCCGCGCCTCGGTTCCTGGATAGAGCCTTTTCCCGAAGGCATCTACGTTCGCCCCGCCGACGCGTGGGTGGATCCGTCGCAGCCCAAGGAGCGGGCGCTGGTCACCCACGGCCACGCCGATCACGCGCGGGGCGGGCATGGCCGGGTGTGGGCGACGCCCGAGACGCTGGCGATCATGGGCGTCCGCTACGGCCAGCAGAATGGCGAGCCGGTTGCCTATGGCGAGAGCTTCCGCGTCGGCGAGGTCGACGTCAGCTTCGTTCCCGCCGGCCATGTGCTGGGGTCGGCCCAGATCGTCCTCGAACATGCCGGCGAGCGCGTGGTCGTGTCGGGCGACTACAAGCGCCGGGAAGACCCGACCTGCGCGCCGTTCGAGGTCGTCCCGTGCGACATCTTCATCACCGAGGCGACGTTTGGCCTCCCAGTCTTCCGCCATCCCGACACCGGGAGTGAGATGGACCGGCTGCTTCATCGCCTTCGCGCCGATTCGTCGCGATGCGTGCTGGTCGGCGCCTACGCACTGGGCAAGGCGCAGCGGGTGATCACGGAGCTCCGCCGCCGCGGGCACGAGCAGCCGATCTACTATCACGGGGCGGTCGAACGGCTGTGCAATCTGTACGAGGAGCTTGGCGTCCCGCTCGGCGAGATGCGCCATGCCGCGGGCGTGCCCAAGGCTGAGATGGCGGGTCATATCGTCATCGCTCCGCCTTCGGCGCTCAACGACCGCTGGTCGCGGCGGCTGCCCGATCCGGTGACGGCGATGGCCTCGGGCTGGATGCGAATCCGCCAGCGAGCCCGCCAGTCGAATATCGAGCTTCCGCTGGTGATCTCCGACCACGCGGACTGGGACGAACTGACCTGCACCATCCGCGAGATCGCGCCGCGCGAAGTGTGGATTACGCATGGCCGAGAAGAGGCCCTCAAGCATTGGTGCATGCTCCACCAGATCAAGGCGCGGGAACTGAACCTTGTCGGTTATGAGGACGAGGACGATTAGGCCGCGCTGGGCGCCTTTTTCAGGCGAGCTTTTTCGACATCGTCGGGAAGTTTTCTGACCGGCGCGATGGTCAAAGCGGCGAGACGCGGGTCGATGCGGCGCGGGTCGTCACTGGCCTTGGTGAGCCGATCGACCAGCCCGTCATCGGTCGCAGGGACCACATGAGCTTCGGCAGTGAATTCGCGGCCGCGCTCGCGGACCAGCACGACGACGTCCTTGACCCACGGCTCTCGCTGCAAATGAGCGGTGAGTATTTCCGGCAGCGGTTCGTCTTCTTTCGACATGATGTCTTTGGGCCGGCGGTCGGCGATGTCGCCAAGCGCGGTTTTCAGCTCGGACCAGCCGCTGCGGATGATCTCGGCTGAAATGACGACTGCAGCGACCGAGTCCGTCCACCAGTATCCCAACCCCACGCCCGCAAGACCGATCATCGCGGCCGACGCGCTCTGCCAGTCGGCGGTGTTGATC
>JAEVYW010000034.1 GCA_023392555.1 Pseudomonadota bacterium
GTGCACGAGCGGGCGGAAGCGCTTGGCCTGGAGGTCCGGACGCCGCGCACTCTGCGCGATGCGGTGGAGCAGGCGAAGTTTGCCGCGCTGGATGCCGACATGGCGGTGGTGGCGGCTTACGGCCTGATCCTGCCCAAGCCGATCCTCGATGCGCCGAAGGCCGGATGCGTGAACATTCATGCCTCGCTCCTGCCCCGCTGGCGCGGCGCGGCACCGATCCACCGGGCGATCCTGGCCGGGGACGAAGTGACCGGCGTGACGATCATGCAGATGGACGTCGGCCTCGATACTGGGCCGATGCTGCTCAAGCGCGAGACGCCAATCGATCGCAAGACTGCCGGTCAACTTACGGAGGAACTTGCGAATTTGGGCGCGAGTGCTTTGCTCGATTGGCTGACCCATCCGACACCGCCTCAAGCTCAGCCGGAGGACGGCGCGACCTACGCAGCCAAGGTGGACAAGGCGGAGGCGCGGATTGCCTGGAGCAAGTCCGCAGCAGAGATCGAGCGGCAAGTCCGAGCATTCGCTCCCGCTCCGGGTGCCTGGTTCGAGGTGAATGGAGAGCGGATCAAGCTCTTGGAAGCCGAGCTTGCGGACGGCGCTGGCCGCCCAGGCGAAGTACTCGACGAAGAGCTTACGATCGCATGTGGTGAAGGCAGCATCCGCCCACTTCGCGTCCAACGGGCCGGACGCGGAGCGATGACGCCAGGCGAACTCCTTCGCGGCTTTGCCATCCCCAAGGGCACAAACCTGCTGTGACTCGGTGGCGGCTGACGATCGAGTTCGACGGTCGGCCGTTCATGGGCTGGCAGCGGCAGGATCATGGTCCCTCGGTGCAGCAGAGCCTCGAGGAGGCGATCCATCGCATGACCGGCGAGCGGACCGCGGTCCATGCCGCCGGGCGGACCGATACCGGGGTCCATGCTCTCGCGATGGCGGCGCATTGCGAAATCGAAAAGCCCGTGACCGAGCACCGGCTTCGCGAAGGATTGAACGCACTGGTTCGGCCTGATCCGATCTCGGTTACTGCGGTCGAGCAGGTGGCAGATGATTGGCACGCTCGCTTCTCATGTATCGGCCGCAAGTATCTGTATCGCATACTCAATCGCCGCGCTCCGCCGGCGCTGGACCGGGGCCGCGTGTGGCATATTGCAGTGCCGCTCGACGTCGATGGCATGGCTGAAGGCGCCGCGATGCTGGTCGGCCGGCACGACTTCACGACCTTCCGCTCGGTCCATTGCCAGTCGGACAGTCCAGTGAAGACTCTCGACCGGCTCGAGGTCAGCCGCCTCGGCGAGGAAATACATATCGAGGCTGAGGCACGCAGCTTCCTGCACCATCAGGTACGGTCGATGGTCGGTTGCCTGGCACTCGTCGGACGCGGTCAGTGGACGCCCGAGGACATTGCCAAGGCTCTCGAAGCCCGCGATCGGGCGGAACTTGGCCTCAACGCGCCCTCCGAGGGGCTCTACTTCGTCGAGGCGGTCTACCCGTAATTGTTGCACCGCAGCATTGAATTCTGGCGTTCAACAACAAATCTGATATTTGGCGCGGCCCTGAGCCCGCTTTGAAAAGGACCACCGCCCACAATGATGCGGGTGATGATGAAGTCGAAAATCCACCGCGCGACGGTGACCCAGGCCGATCTCGATTATGTCGGGTCGGTCGCCATCGACCTCGACCTGATGGAAGCGGCCGACCTGCTCGAGGGCGAGCAGGTGACGATCGCCGACATTACCAACGGCGCGCGGCTGGAGACCTATGTCATCCCCGCCCCGCGCGGCAGCCGCACGATCACCATCAATGGCGCGGCGGCGCATCTGGTGAAGGCGGGCGATCTGGTCATCATCATGAGCTATTGCGTGCTCAGTGACGCCGAGGCGCGGACGCTGAAGCCCACGGTCGTCCATGTCGATGAAGACAACAACATCGTGAAGCTGGGCGAAAACCTTTCGGAGCCTGTCCCGGGACAGCCCGACCAGAAATGGGTCACTGAGCCAGCGGCTTAGCTCGCGGCTTTCCAACGCCTCGTCGACAATGCTGAACCTCGTCCCACGAGCGAGGAGTTATGGTCGCATCTCAGAAAAGGATGCGTGCGATGACCGATCACAAGAAAAAGGGCGACTTCGACCAGTCGCAGCGTGGCGACACGGGCGGCAACAAGAAGGCTCACGCCAAGGGCGAGAGCAAGAGCCGCACCGGCCACAAGCAGAACGCCGGACACGGCGGCCGGCCTTAGAGGTCCCCACCCCACTGTTCCCCTGCGAAGGCAGGGGCCCAGTCAGGCTCCAAAGGAGCCTTCAGGCGAGCGTGGAATAGAGATCCTGCCAGTCGGGATTCCAATCGTGCTGAGCTTCCACTGGCGCTTCCATCTCTTCATCTGGAGCTCGCGAAGACGCGCCTCCTGTAGGTCGTCGAACGCCTGGTACCAGACGAGTAGCTTGCAGCCGTACTCAAGGGTGAACCCGCCCACCACGCCGTTTCGGTGCTCAGTAGCGCGTTTAACGAGATCGCTCGTTACGCCAATGTAGAGCGTGCCGTTGCGAGCGCTTGCCATGATGTAGACGTAGCCGGCCTTCATCATTCGGCTGTTAGCGTGCTTCCGCTAAAGCCCCAGCACGCGTCTGGGCCCCTGCCTTCGCAGGGGAACACGGTACTAGCTACTCAGCCGCGATGGCCTCGAACTCCATCGCCGCCAGATACTTCTCCGCATCGAGGGCGGCCATGCAGCCGGTTCCGGCAGCAGTGACTGCCTGTCGGTAGATCTTGTCCATGACGTCGCCGCAGGCGAACACGCCGGGAATGCTGGTCTTCGTCGTGCCGGTTTCGACTTCAATGTAACCATCGCTGTCGAGTGTAAGCTGACCTTCGAAGAGCTCGGTCGCCGGCTTGTGGCCAATGGCGACAAACGCGCCTTCGACGTCGATCCGCGAGACTTCGCCCGTCAGGCGGTTCTTGATGTCGAGACCGACGAGGGCTTCGGGTTCGCCGCCAGCGACGAACTCGGAGACTTCGCTGTCCCAGATGATTTTGATGTGCGGGTTCGCGAACAGCCGGTCCTGCAGGATTTTCTCGGCGCGGAGCGAATCGCGGCGGTGGATCAAAGTGACGTCATGGCTGTGGTTGGTGAGGTAGAGCGCCTCCTCGACCGCGGTGTTGCCGCCGCCGATCACCGCGACGCGCTTGCCGCGATAGAAGAAGCCGTCGCAGGTGGCGCAGGCTGAGGCGCCCCTGCCCTTCATATGCTCTTCGGAGGGCAGGTTGAGCCACTTGGCCTGGGCGCCGGTCGCGATGATCAGCGTGTCGGCAAAATATTGCGTGCCGCCGTCGCCCGTCAGGCGGATCGGGCGGCTGTTGAGATCGACCGCACTGATGTGATCCCACACCATGCGCGTCCCGTCATGCTCGGCCTGCGCCTGCATCTCCTCCATCAGCCACGGGCCCTGAATGACGTCGCGGAAGCCGGGATAGTTCTCGACGTCCGTGGTCGTGGTCAGCTGACCGCCGGGCTGAATGCCCTGGATGACGATCGGCGAAAGGCCGGCGCGGGCCGCGTAGATCGCCGCCGTGAGGCCTGCAGGGCCGGAGCCGAGAATCGCGACGCGAGTGGAGACGGTGTTGGTCATCCACGGGATTTAGAGACGGGCAACGCCCGCCGCAACGGCTGAACTAAACCGCTCTGCGTCCGCGGATGAAATTCAGCACGATCAGGACGATCCCGACGATCAGGGCGATGTGCACGATCGCACCGAGCGTCTTGAAGGCGAGCACTCCGATCAACCACAGGACGATGAGGATGATTCCGATTGTCGCGAGCATGCAGCGGTCCTATCGGAAGCCCTAACCGCCCGGACGGGGCCTTGTTCCTACAGCCGTCAGACTAGGCGCGACTGCTTCAGCGCCGCTTCGATGAAGCCGGCGAAGAGCGGATGCGGCTCGAACGGGCGGCTCTTCAGCTCCGGATGGAACTGGACGCCGATGCACCAGGGATGGTCCGGGCG
>JAEVYW010000047.1 GCA_023392555.1 Pseudomonadota bacterium
GCTACGATATCGAGGTCGAGAACGCGCGTGGCCCAGCGCCGTCCGCTGCGCCGGCCGAACTCGCGCTCGATGGTCTTGAGCTGCCTCAGCATGTCCGGCGGGGAGAGGTCGCTTTCGACGAGCGCGACCGAGTTCGCGAAGTCGCGGCCTGCACCGCCTTGCGCCGCGTTGAGCAGGATGGGCGCCGCATCGAACAAGCCGAAGTCCTCGTCGAGCCGCGCGATTGCAGCTTCGACGACGCTCGGCGGCCTCCCATGCCGCCCATGCGGACGGTTTGAGCCAATGGCGATGGCGTAGAGTTGCGTTGCGCCGGACACAGGCGGTCGCCTACGGCAGTGGAATGGAGTTCGCCAGCCCAGCCGACCGCTCGCCGCTTCCACAGGCCGAGGCGCCGCGCGACTGTCCGCTCTGCCCGCGGCTAGTGGCCTTCCGCCAGGAGTGCCGTGCGGAGTATCCTGACTGGTGGAATGCGCCGGTGCCCGCATTCGGCGATCCAGAGGCCTGGCTTGCGATCGTCGGCCTTGCGCCGGGGAAGCATGGGGCGAACCGCACGGGGCGGCCCTTCACCGGCGATTTCGCGGGTGACCTGCTTTACGCAACGCTGCTGAAGTTCGGATTGGCAGAAGGCGAGTATCGCGCGGAGCCGTCCGACGGTCTCCAGCTGCGCGGTGCGATAATCCTCAACGCGGTCAAATGCCTGCCGCCGGCGAACAAGCCCGAGCCGCGGGAAATCGCCACCTGTCGCAACTACTTCGAAGTCGCTCTTGCCAACCTGCCGAAGGTTCGAGTGCTGCTCGCTTTGGGTCAGATTGCCCACGTCGCTGCGGCCCGCGCGCTCGGCCTGCCGCCCGCTGCAACCAAGTTCGGGCATGGCGCGGAGGCGCTGGCCCCCGACGGCCGCATCCTGCTCTCAAGCTACCATTGCTCGCGCTACAACCAGAACACGAACCGCCTGAACGCGGAGATGTTCGAAAGCGTGTTCGAGCGGGCGCTGACCTACCGGTCCTCGACCAGCCGACCGTAAAGCTCAGGCCGGCGATCGCGGAAGAAGCCGAACGCCGCGCGGTGCTTCTTCGCCGCAGCAAGATCCAGCTCCGCGACTAGCACTCCGGTCTCGTCAGCGCCGAACTCCGCGAGCATGTCGCCGCGTTCATCGCAGATGAAGCTGTGGCCGTAGAAGCGCTGGCCACACTCTGTACCGATGCGATTGGCGGCGACAACCGGCACCACGTTCGACACCGCATGGCCGATCATCGCCCGGCGCCACAGGCGCGAGGTGTCGAGGTCGGGATCGTGCGGCTCGGTGCCGATCGCCGTCGGGTAGAATAGGATCTCGGCGCCCATCAGCATCATCGCGCGCGCGGTTTCCGGGTACCATTGGTCCCAGCACACGCCGACGCCGAGCGTCGACTTTTCCGGGCCCTTCCACACCTTGAAGCCGGTGTTGCCGGGGCGGAAGTAGAACTTCTCTTCGTAGCCCGGGCCATCCGGGATGTGGCTCTTGCGATAGACGCCTTCAATCTTCCCACCCGGGGCGATCATCGCGAGCGAATTGTAATGGTGCGGTCCGTCGAGCTCGAAGAAGCTGGTCGGGATCCAGATGCCAAGCTCTTCCGCGATCTTTTGCATCGCTAGGACGGACGGATGCTCGTCGGTCGGCTTCGCGGTCGCGAACAGGCTCTCGTCTTCGACCCGGCAGAAATAGGGGCCTTCGAAAAGCTCAGGGGGAAGCACCACCTGCGCGCCTTTGTCCGCGGCCTCGCGGACGAGCTCACCGACGTTGCGGATATTCTCGTCCGTGTCTTCGCCGAACGCGAGTTGCAGCGCGGCGACCTTCAACTTGGTCATGCGGGTACCTGTTGGCTGATGCAGTGGAAGCTTCCGCCTCCGGTGAGGATGTGGTCGGCGCGATGGCCGATTGCAACGCGGCCGGGGAACAGCGCCTGGACCGCATCGACTGCCGCGCGATCGTTCGGCGATCCGTACTGCGGGACGACCACGGCGGCATTGCCGATGTAGAAGTTCATGTAGCTCGCCGGGATGATGTCGCCGTCCTCGCTCAGGATGCGGCCGGGCGAGGGGAGCGTGACGACGTCGAGCTTCGCGGCCTTCAGGCGCGCGGTTGCATCGCGGTACACGGCGTCGTTCGGATCGTCCTCGGCAGGCGCGGGGATTGCCACCCGGCCCGGCGCAACGAAGCGCGCGAGATTGTCGACATGGCCGTCGGTGTGATCATTGGCGAGGCCCTCGCCGAGCCACACGACCCGATCGAAGCCAAGATCGCGCAGCAGCCGCTCCTCGGTCTCTTCGCGGCTCATCGAATTGCGGTTGGGATTGAGCAGACACTGCTCCGTGGTGACGACCGTACCCGATCCGTCCCAATCAATCGCGCCGCCCTCGAGCACCCATTCCGCCTTCGCGTAGGGCATGCCGACCCGCGAGGTCAGCCGCTCACCGATGCTGTCGTCGCCTTCGAGGTCGTACTTCCCGCCCCATCCGTTGAAGCGGAAGTCCTGCGCGCGACGCTGAGCGCCCGATCCGAGGATCGTCGGCCCCGTATCGCGCAGCCAGATGTCGCCGAACGGCTCCTCGACCACGGTTGCAAACGGCGCCAGCTCTCGAGCCTTCGCAGCCGCGTCCGCATGGGCAGCGACCAGGATCACCTGCTCGCCCTTGCCGCCGGCATGCACGGCCGCCGCAAAAGCCGCGACCTCGCGCTCAGCCTCGATCAAATCGGCAAGCCACAGCTCCGGGTCCGACGGAAAGCCGATCCAGACGGCCTCATGCGGCGCCCATTCGGGAAGGGGAGTAAGGGTCATGCGGCGCGCCTATCGACTTCACGCCGACAAGGCAAAACGCTCCGTCGTTCGTCGAACTGCTTCTGGCGAACTCCCGGGCGGTCGCTAGGAGAGTGTCCAGGGACCATTCGGGGGACGCATGAAATATACGATCGCCGCCTTGTTGCTTTCGACCGCGGCAGTTCCAGCCCAAGCCACCGTCAATTACGCGATCGACCTGACGCGGCCGGAGCACCACACCGGCCAGGTTTCGATCGCCTTCCCGACCTCCGACGGGCCCTACCTCGACGTGAAAATGCCGGTCTGGCGGACCGGGCGATACACGGTCCTGAACCTCGCCAATGGCGTCAGCCAGTTCACCGCGACGGACGGCGCGGGCAAGCCGCTTCGCTGGCAGAAGGTCGACAAGTCCACGTGGCGCATCCAGCTGAACGGCCCGACCGCCGTCCGCGTCGGCTATGAGCTTTACGGCAACGAACTCGGCAATCGCAGCCGGCACATCGACGACAGCCACGCCTATCTCGATGCGTCCGCGGTGTTGATGTACGCCGACCGCTTCCGCAAGGACGACGTCACCGTCGGCCTGACCGTGCCGCAGGGCTGGCGCAGCTTCTCCGGCATGCAGTCCGCAGGCGCGCAGCGGTTCGTTGCGGCCAACTGGGACGTGCTGGTCGATTCCCCGATCGAAACCGGCATCAACAAGACCGTCGAGTTCCAGGAAGGCGGGCGCGAATACCAGGTCGTGGTCTGGGGCAACGGCAATTACGAGCTTCCACAGCTGGCCGCCGACCTCAAGAAGATCGTCGCCCAGCCGCCCTCGATCTGGCGTAGCTATCCGTTCCAGCGCTACGTCTTCATCGTCCACACGACCGATGGCGGCGGCGGCGCGACGGAGCACATGAACTCCACCGTCATCCAGGTGCCCCGGTACATCTTCAAGCCGCGCGCCCGGTACCTGCAGTTCCTGTCGACCGCGGCGCACGAGTTTATCCACACCTGGAACGTAAAAGCGTACCGCAACGCGGCGATGGTCCCGTACGATTACGACCGGGAGAATTACACGAACCTGCTGTGGCTCGAGGAAGGTTCGACCGAATATTTCACCGGTCACTTCATGGTTCGGTCAGGCCTGCAGTCGACGCAGGAATATCTCGATGAGCTTGGCGAGGCGATCGACGCCAACCAGCACCGCCCGGGACGGCTCGTCCAGTCGGTAGCCGAAGGCTCGTTCGACGAGTGGATCTCACCCGGCGACCGCGATCGGCTGCAGAACGCCTGGATCAACATCTATTCCGAAGGCCTGATGGCCTCGTGGCAGCTCGACATTGCACTGCTTCAGCAGACGGGCGGAAAGGTGTCCTACCGCGACGTTCACCGCCTGCTGTACGAACGCTTCGACAGCCGCGTGAAGGGCTTCACCGACGCGGACATCCTTGCGATCCTGCGCGAACTGACCGGGCAGTCATGGGAAGGCTGGTGGGCCAGGCATATCCAGTCGCCCATCGCGCCCGACTTCAACGCACTGCTTGCGCCCGTCGGGTTGAGGCTGGCCGAGCCCCAGGCGCGCAAGGCGTCCGCCGGCTGGTCGGGAAGCGCGTCGGAAGGCGGCATCAAGCTCAGCACGGTCGAAAAGGGCAGCGCGGCCTGGAACGCCGGCTTCGGTCCTGACGATCTGCTCGTCGCCATCGACGGCCAGCGGATGAGCCAGGGGCGGTTCGAGACCATCCTCAGCGAGCGGAAGCCTGGCGACCAGGTCACCGTCAGCTTCTTCCGCCGCGACCAGCTGATGACGAAGACACTGACGCTTGGCTCGGCGCCGGCCGCGCCCGCGAAGGTGGTTCCCGTCGATCGGCCGACAGCCGCGCAAAAGGCCTTGTTCTCGCGCTGGCTCCTCGTCCCTTATCCGCAGGGCTGATCCGCAAACAAAAAGCGCGGCCCCGCGGGACCGCCCTTTGAATTTCCATCGCTGCTGGAATTAGCGCGAGTAGAACTCGATCACGAGGTTCGGTTCCATGCGAACCGGGTAGGGCACCTCGTCGAGCGTCGGAACGCGGCTGTAGGTGACCCGCGACGTGCCGTCGGCGACGACATAATCGGGAACGTCACGCTCGGCGAGGCTCTGCGCCTCGATGACCAGCGCCATTTCCTGCGCCTTGGGGCCGAGCTCGATCACGTCACCGACGTTCACGCGCCGCGAAGCGATGTTGCACTTCACGCCGTTGACGCGGATGTGGCCGTGGCTGACCAGCTGGCGCGCGGCCCAGATCGTCGGCGCGAACTTGGCGCGATAGACGATCATGTCGAGGCGACGCTCGAGCAGGCCGATCAGGTTCTGCGAAGCATCCCCCTTCATGGCGCTCGCTTCCTGGTAGGTGCGCTTGAACTGCTTTTCGGTGATGTCGCCGTAATAGCCCTTCAGCTTCTGCTTGGCGCGAAGCTGAATGCCGAAGTCCGACAGCTTGCTCTTGCGGCGCTGTCCGTGCTGGCCGGGGCCATATTCGCGGCGGTTGACCGGGCTCTTGGGGCGTCCGAAGACGTTCTCGCCCATACGGCGGTCGAGTTTGTACTTGGCGCTGCTGCGCTTGCTCACGTGATAATCTCCAACTTGCGTTTCGTGTTTGCCCGGGACCGCACCGTGCAGCTGAGCTGCACGCGATCACCGCTTCACCAGGCATGCGGGATCAATTGCGAGCGGCGCACCTAGTCGAGAGCGCCGGGAATGGCAAGCCTGAGGGCTACCTTGGCGAGCCGCCGAAGCCCGCGGCCGTGGGGTTGTCGGACCGTCCCGGGTTGTTCCCGCGCTGGTTGATCTGCGTCAGCTCTTCCTGG
>JAEVYW010000056.1 GCA_023392555.1 Pseudomonadota bacterium
CGTTCGATGTGGATATCTTCGAAGCCTGCTTCGTCGAGGGCATCGCGGACAAGGTTTTCGATGGCAATCGTTGCCGGACAGCCGGTGTAGGTTGGCGTCAGCTGCACGCGGGGCGGGTCGCTGGCGAGGCCGCGAACGATGCCGAGGTCGGTGATCGAGACGACCGGAATTTCCGGGTCCATCACCCCATCGAGCACGGCCATCACCGCCGCCTCGTCGAGCGTTGCGACTTGGCTCACGGCCGAAGTTTTACACCTTCTCCAGGGCGAGAGCGATGCCTTGGCCGACGCCGATGCACATCGTTGCGAGGGCGAGCTTGCCGCCGTTGCGCTGCAGTTCTTCTGTTGCGGTCAGCGCCAGGCGGGCGCCGGACATGCCGAGCGGGTGGCCGAGCGCGATGGCGCCGCCGTTGGGGTTCACCCGGGCATCGTCGTCGGCGATGCCGAGCTGGCGGAGCACGGCGAGGCCCTGTGCGGCGAAGGCTTCGTTGAGCTCGATGACGTCGAGGTCCGAAACCTTGATGCCGAGGCGCTTGGCAAGCTTTTCGCTCGCGGGTGCCGGGCCGATGCCCATGATGCGCGGCGGGACGCCGGCGACGGCTGCGCCAAGGATACGGGCGCGCGGGGTTAGGCCATTGCGCCTGGCGGCTTCCTCCGAAGCGATGATTAGCGCGGCGGCGCCGTCGTTCACGCCTGACGCATTGCCGGCAGTGACGGTGCCGTCCGAGCGGACGATCGGCCGCAGCTTGCCCAGCGCTTCGAGCGTCGTTGCGCGCGGATGCTCGTCGCTGTCGACGATGGTCGGATCGCCTTTGCGCTGCGGAATTTCGACGCCGACGATCTCGGCTGCGAGGCGTCCGTTAGCCTGTGCGGCAGCCGCCTTTTCCTGGCTGCGCAGCGCGAACCTGTCCTGGTCTTCGCGGCTGATCTGAAACTCCTGCGCGACGTTCTCGCCGGTGCTCGGCATGGTGTCGTCGCCGTAGGCCGCCTTCATCTTCGGATTGACGAAGCGCCAGCCGATGGTGGTGTCGTACATCTCCGCATTGCGGTCGAATGCGCTGGTCGCCTTGGCCATGACGAAGGGCGCGCGGCTCATGCTTTCCGAGCCGCCGGCAATGATGATGTCGCTTTCGCCACCGCGGATGGCGCGTGCGGCCATCGCGACAGCATCGAGGCCCGAACCGCACAGGCGGTTGAGGGTGACGCCGCCCGAGCTGTCGGGAAGTCCTGCCAGAAGCCCCGCCATGCGCGCGAGGTTGCGGTTGTCCTCGCCCGCCTGGTTGGCGCAGCCGAGGATCACGTCGTCGACTTCGCCCCAATCGACATGGGGGTTGCGGTCGATCAACGCCCGGATCGGGATCGCGGCGAGGTCGTCGGCGCGGACCGAGCTCAGCGCACCGCCGTAGCGGCCGATCGGAGTGCGGACGGCGTCGCAAATGAAGGCGTCGGCCAATCAGATGACTCCGCGGCGCATCTGGTCGAGCTCGATGCTTTCGAACAAAGCCTTGAAGTTGCCCTCGCCGAAGCCTTCGTTGCCCTTGCGCTGGATGATCTCGAAGAAGATCGGCCCGATCACGTTCTGGGTGAAGATCTGCAGCAGCAGGCCCTGCCCTTCGGTCGGCGCGCCGTCCATCAGGATGCGGCGCTTCTCGAGCTCGGGGATGCTCTCGTCGTGGCCTTTGATGCGGTCGGGGAGCATTTCGTAATAGGTGTCGGGCGTGTCCTGGAAGGGAATGCCGCGGGCGCGGATGACGTCGACCGCCTGGTAGATGTCGGTGGTGCCGAGCGCGATGTGCTGGATGCCCTCGCCTTTGTACTCGCGCAGGAACTCCTCGATCTGGCTCTTGTCGTCCTGACTCTCGTTCAAGGGGATGCGGATCTTGCCGCAGGGCGAAGTCATCGCCTTCGAGAACAGGCCGGTGACCTTCCCTTCGATGTCGAAGTAGCGGATCTCGCGGAAGTTGAAGAGCCGCTCGTAGAAGTCGGCCCAGGTCGCCATGTTGCCGCGGTTCACGTTGTGCGTGAGGTGGTCGATGTAGGTCAGCTTCGAGTCCGCGTCAGCCATCCGCTGCTGCCAGTCGGGATGGAAGTCGAAGTCGACGTCGTAGATCGAGCTGTCGTGATAGCGATCGACGAAGAACAGCCGCGATCCCCCGATGCCTTCGATCGCCGGAATGTCGAGCTCGCCGTCGCCCTTCGCGACTTCGACATTGGTTGCGCCGAGGTCGAGAGCGCGCTGGTGAGCCGCCTTCGCGTCCTTGACCCGGAAGGCCATGGCGCAGGCGCTCGGCCCGTGATCGCGGGCGTAATGCTCGGCATAGCTGCCGGGCTCGGCATTGATGATGAAGTTGCAGTCGCCCTGCTTGTGGAGGGTGACGTTCTTGCTCTTGTGGCGGGCGACCTCGGGGAAGCCCATCTTGGTGAACAGATCGCGCAGCAGCTCGATGTCCGGCGCGGTATATTCGACGAACTCGAACCCGTCGGTTCCCATGGGGTTTTCGAGGCCCAACGGACCCTTTTCGGCGACCTGCGTAGCCATTTCAGTCTCCTTCGCGGCCCAACTGCGCCGCCCATCCGGCAGTTTCAAGAGCGGGCGCCATCTGCTTAAGGTCATAAGGTCACAAAGGTCACGGACAGCAGCGCCATTCGTGTGACCTTTGATGCCGCCCGCGGCACGTGACGTGCGCTGATCCGCGGGGTGCCAGTTGGGCATTTGCGCAGCCTAGCAGAAGCCGGGAGATGTAGGACAGACGCGCGGATCGAACGTCCGCAATGAGGGGGGAAGCGGACCGCTTCTTCTCCGCCCTCTTATTTCGAGGGCAATCGGTGCGCAGCGAACTTCGCGATGCTTTCGGACATTGGGGGATCGCGATTGGCGAGGACAGCCACCGTCACTCCGCTGCTCAGGAAATGCTGGAGGGAGCCGCTCATTCCAGGTGCGCCGCCGCCATGCCCGATGAAGCGCCCGGCGCCCGGAAGCGTTTCGCCAAAGTCGAACCCGGCGAACTTGCCGTCGATCATCGTCACGCCCCCATCGATCAGCTTCTGAAGTGTCTCCGCTCGCAACAGTCGGTGAGAGGTGAGGCCTAGGATGAAGCGGTTGAAGTCGCCCACCGTGGAGTAGCCGCCACCGGCGGCCGTGCCGTTAAGCGGAAGCGTATCCGCCGCGTTGTCCAGATGCGCCGGAGGTCCCATGTAACTTACCGCTCGGCGCGGCAGAACTTCGCTCTCCGGGCGGTTTCCCGTCGAGGTCATGCCGGCGGGCTTGAAGATGTTCCGCTGGATATAGTCGTCGTATGACAGGCCCGAGACCTCCTCGACGATTCGCCCGAGAAGGATGAAGCCGAAATTGCTGTAAGATTGGCGGGCTCCGGGCGCGAACTCCGGAGCGCGGCTGCCGTAGAGGTCGACATAGTCTTTCGTGCTGCGAAGCGACGCCTTCTTGCGATCGAACTCGGGTCCAAAAATGTCGCCTGTCCCGCCGGTATGGCTGAGGAGATTGGCGACTGTAACCTTCGTCGCAATGTCCTGGTTTGCGTAATCCTTGAGGTACCGACCGATCGGCGCCTGCAGGTCGATCTTTCCCTTTTCGACAAGCTGCATGATCGAGACCGCGGTGAACATCTTCCCCATCGATCCAAACCGGAATTGCGTGTCGACCGTGTTCGGTTTGCGGTGCTCGCGATCCGCGAGGCCATAGGCCTTCTGGAACTTCACTCGCCCACCTTGCGCGACGAGGATCGCCCCCGAAAACTCGCCCTTTGCCGCGCGCGTCGCCGCGCGATCGTCGATGCTCTTGATCAAGGCCGGTAGTGCCAGCTTCGGAGCAGGGGCAGCGCCCGGCGGAACTTCGCCGGTATAAGATCCGCCGGCGAACGCGATCTTCTCCGCCGCCGTGGCGCCCGGCTTGAACTTCCAGGTACCCCACGAGTCCATGTTGGGATCGAACACCCACAGCTGTACGGCGTCGGCGCTGGCGGATTTCACCCCGCAAGGTTCCATGCCGCGGAGGAAGTCGCGCATTGGAAGCGGCTCCATGCCGTTGGGCATCACGGGCCCGCGCTCCTTCAGGAACCGCAGATAAGCGTCATCGTCCGCCGAGTTGATCGCACCGGTCCAGTCACTGACCAGGCGCACGACCGCCTCTCTCGATGGTAGCTGCGGTTCTTCGACGTGCGCCGACGCGCCGCAAACGCTTGTTGCCGCCGAGGCCGCCGTTGGGATTATGACCCAGATCAAAGCTGAATAGGTCAACGCAACTCTACGCATACCGGGACCTCATCCGCGCATTGCTTCAAAGGTCAGAATAGCTCGTTGCCTCCGCCCGATCATGGCAATGAATGCCGCTGGAATGCCAGATTCTGGCGTGGCGTCGCTAAAGTCCGCAGTGGGTGGAACGCGGACATTCAGCCCCATGGTCCTATGCGCGCCGCAATCACGCGGCAGGACTACACTCATGACAACCGTTCAGGCTCTGCTCGCCTTCATCGCAGCAGCATCCATTCTGACACTGACCCCCGGCGTCGATACGGCGATGGTGCTGCGCTCTGCTGCCTCCGGTGGCCCGCGCCCAGCCGTCTATGCAGCAGTCGGCATCGCCTTGGGATGCTTGGTGTGGGGTGCCGCCGTCTCCGTGGGCTTGGGTGCTCTGCTGGCGGCATCAGAAATCGCGTTCACGGTCGTGAAATGGGCGGGCGCGGCCTACCTGCTCTACTTGGGCTTGAAGCTCATTGTGCATCCCCGTGCGAGCTTGGACGCTTCGGAACTTGGCGCTCCTAAGCTCGACCCGTGGCAATCCCTCCGGCAAGGGTTGATGACCAACATTCTCAATCCCAAGGTCGGCGTTTTCTACATCACCTTCCTGCCGCAGTTCATTCCCGTTGGAGCGAGCGTTGCGCTGTTCTCATTCCTGCTCGCCACCATCCACGTCCTGCTGAGCCTCGTTTGGTTCGCGGTGCTCATCGCGGCCACTGTCCCGATGGGGCGGCTCCTGCGCCGTCCGCGTGTGGTAAAGGGCTTGGACCGAGTGACTGGCGGTGT
>JAEVYW010000083.1 GCA_023392555.1 Pseudomonadota bacterium
ACGTCGCCGCGATGATGCTCGCGCCGGTCGGCTGGCTGGCGATTCCGGGATAGCTCATCGCCGCGCCGTGACCCGCGCGCCGTCCGTAGCGATCGTTGGGAAGCCACAGGAACACCGACACAAAGACCAGGAGGCCGATCAGCGAGAAGGCGAACAGTGGTCCTGAAAGCCCGAGCAGCGGAAACACGAACAAAGGCGCGACTGCCGGGCCGATGATCGTGCCGAGGCCGAACGACGACGACAGGGCCGACAGCGCTGCGACCCGCCCGCTTCGCCGTGTCTTCGCAGCGAGATAGGCCTGTGTCGCGGAAGGCGTCGCCGAGCCGAGGGATCCGTAGATCGCGCGGAAGATGCCGAACAGGACAAAGGTCGCGGTCCCGCCGATTGCGCCAACCAGACCGAAGTGAAGCGCGAGACCGCACAGGAACATCGAGACAACGAAGCCGGTCAGCCCCACCAGCGTCAGCGCCTTGCGGCCGTGATGATCGCTCTTTTCAGCCCAGGTCGGCGCGAGCAGCACCCACAGAACCGCCGACCAGGTGTAGGCGATCGCGACCCAGAAATCGGAGATGCCGATCTCCCGCCCGATCGCCGGCATGACCGACTGAAGCGCAGTGTTCCCCGCCGCCGCGACCAGCATCGCGAGGTAGAGCAAAAGGAAATGCTGTCGCGAAAGCGCCGTCGTTCCGATGCGCTGTTTTGCTGGGCTGAGGGACACAGCGACCCTCTAAAAGGGTGTTGCAGCCGTTCGCAACACGCCTCGTCCCGTTGAGAAGTCGAATGTGCTTTGCAGCCGGAACCTTGCCAACGGCCAGCGCATTTGCGAACGGAGCGGGCCGCGAAAGCGCCTCACGGAGTTTCAATGCCAAGTTCGTCTGCTCGAGCACTCAAGGGCTCGCAACGCGTCAATGGGCGCCTCGACCGCCGCGGATCCAACCCGCGTTGGCAATTCCTGCGCGGATTCCTGAAGCATCCGGTAATGGTCGGATCGATCATTCCGTCGAGCCGAACTTTGATCGAAAAGATGCTTGGGCGTGTCGATTGGGACAACACCAAGCTGTTCGTCGAATACGGCCCTGGCGTCGGCACGTTCACGCGCCCGATCCTCGAGAAGCTCGCGCCGGACGCGACTTTGATCACGATCGACACCAACGCCGAGTTCACCAGCTACCTCAAGGATTCGATCGACGACGAGCGGCTGGTTGCAGTGACCGGTTCGGCGGCGGACGTCGAAAAGATCCTCGCTGATCGCGGTTTCGACCATGCCGATTACGTGCTGTCGGGCCTGCCCTTCTCGACGCTTCCGCCCGGTGTCGGCGATGCGATCGCCAAGGCCACGTCGAAGGTCGTCCGCACCGGCGGCGCGTTCCTGGTCTATCAGTTCAGCCCGAAGGTCCTCGACTTCATCAAGCCGCACTTCGAGCGAATCGACCGCGGCTTCGAATGGGTCAACGTGCCCCCCGCCACCCTGTTCTGGGCGTGGCGCGAGAACGGCGAGGCCTGAGGCTCTCCCCTAGCGCTCGACGAAGTTGAGTCGGCGCGTGACGGTGTAGTCCATCGACGTCACCAGCCAGTAGGACAGGGTCCACTTGATCCGCCGGAGCAGGTGCGCGCGCTGGCGATGGACCTGCGGCGTGATGTGCTCGCAATCCTTGAGCTCGCGCTCGAAGTAGCCGCGCATCTTTGCCGCGAAGTCGGCGTCGTCGATCCGAAGCACGACCTCCATGTTGATGTAGAGGCTTCGAAAATCGAGGTTGGCCGAGCCGATGTAAACGACGTCGTCGATCATCGCGAGCTTGGTATGAAGCTTGGCCGGCATATATTCGTACATTTCGACGCCGCGACGCAGGAGCCGTGAATAAGTGTGGCGAGCAGCGGCGATGGTCGCATTATTGTCGGACTTGGACGCGGTGATCACCCGCGCATGGCCGCGGACGGCGATCCGGCCGAGCCGCCGAAGAAACGACCAGGGCGGCGAGAAATAGGCCGCGATCAGGTCGAAGCGCTTTGCAGTCTTGAGTGCCCGCGACAAGGCCACGGGCAGACGATCCTTGCGGCTGAGTGGGCCGCTGAACTTCCACTGCAGCACACCCCGTTGGTCGCTGTGCCGTGCGACGATCCGCCTCAACCGGCGAAGCTTGCCATTCGGCGTGCGGGTCCAGTGGAAAAGCGAGTCGAAATAGCGCGCGGCGGGCTCGACGAACGGCCCCTCGATCAGCAGCCACAGGTCGCGCCAATGCTTGTCGCCGGTGTCGGTCAGGTAGGTCTCGTCGATATTGGCGCCGCCGATGATTGCGCGCTGTTCGTCTGCGACCGCCAGCTTCTGGTGGTTGCGGATCAGGTAGCGTCGTCCGTACGACGGCAGGAAGCGGCAGAACTTGCCTCCAGCCTGTTCCAGCGGCTCGAAGAAGTCGGGCTCAGCGGCTGAGCAACCGAAGCCGTCGAGCAGCAGCCAGACCTTCACGCCGCGGTTTGCGGCGTCGACGAGAGCGTCGCGTACCTGGCGGCCGCAATCGTCGCTGTCGAATATGTAGAAGACGAGGCGAAGGGTGTCCTTGGCGCTGCCGATCAGCTCGAGGATCGCTTCGAGCCGCTCCTTCCCGGTCTCGATCAGGGTGAAATGATTGCCGGCGATGGTGGCCGTGATCTTGCCGTCTGTCGGCGGGCTGTCGGGCAAAGCGGCCATGGGCCTGCTCTGCCCCCTTCGAACGGGGGTTAGCAAGCGCGCTTTCCTTGACTTTTCACCCTCCAAACCCCTAATCGCCCCTACTTCCTTTCAGATTCTAGAGATTTCGGAGCGCAGATGGCCCGCGTCACGGTCGAAGATTGCGTCGATAAGGTTTCCAACCGGTTCGAGCTTATCCTTTTCGCAGCGCAGCGTGCGCGGCAGATTTCGTCGGGTGCGGACCTGACCATCGATCGCGACCGCGACAAGAACCCCGTCGTCGCACTGCGCGAGATCGCCGAGCAGACCGTCAAGCCGCGCGAGCTCGAGGAAGCGATCGTCACCAACCTGCAGAAGGTCCGGATCGACGAAGAGGACGAGACGGAAGAGCTGGCATCGCTGAGCGACGCCGCCGAAGCGCTCCGCCTCACCGCCGCGGCCCCGCCGCGTCCCACGCCAAGCGGTGGCGACTACGAATAACTGACTTGCGAAGGGCCGGTTCTCCGGCCCTTTTCTTTTGGGGGCGTGAGCGGCGAAGTGAAGATCGACCCTCGCCAAAGAGCGAAGGACTCGCTGGCGATCCTGATCATCTGGACGTCCTTCGTAGGCCTAATCGCCTGGGCCGGGACTGCCTACGTCGGCGCCATCAGGAACGTGCCCCTTGGGATCGAGACGTTCGCACTATTGTTCTCGCCATCGGTACCGTTCGCGATGTGGTTATGGGATCGAAAGCGCGCGAAAGAGAGCAGGCGCGATTAGCTGAGTTTAAGCCGCCCTGCCCGAGCGAGCAGCCTCCAACTTGGAGCGTGACGTCCAGATGAGATCGTCGGGGCTGCGGAGGAGTCGTCCGTCTTCCGATTGAACGCAGATTTTGCGGACCGGCCGGCCGCTGCGCTTGTCGACGAGCACAACGTCGGTCGGGGCCCCGCCCCAGGTCTCCCCCCACTGCCGAAGGGCCAGCACCACCGGCATCAGCGCCTCACCCTTCTCGGTGAGCGCATAGATCACCTTGCGGCGGTCGGTCGGGTCAGGCGTTCGCTTGAGGATTCCGCCTGCGACCAGCTTTGCCAGCCGGTCGGAGAGGATGTTGCGGGCGATGCCGAGTCCCGCCTGGAATTCCTCGAAATGCTTGAGCTCGTTGAAGGCGCCGCGAAGGATGAGGAAGGCCCATTTCTCGCCGATCAACTCCACCGCGGCCGGAAGCGGACAACGCAACGCGGCTTCGCGGTACTCGTTGATCGCGGCCTTGGCTTGCCCCTGAGCCAATCGAAGCGCCCTCCTATTATCAAGCAAACAAAGCACAATCTGGTGAAACTTCAAGGGAGGGTCCGCGCGAAATGCTCGCAACACCGCCTATTCGCGCTTGCACAATAAGGGGCGCGTCGCCCATCTTAAGAGCGTGCTGAGGCAATACGAGCTGATCGAGAAGGTCCGCTCCTATGATCCGGATGCGGACGAGGGGCTGATCAACCGCGCCTACGTCTTCTCGATGAAGGCCCACGGCACGCAGACTCGCGCCTCGGGCGATCCTTATTTCAGCCATCCGATCGAAGTCGCCGGCATCCTTACCGACCTCAAGCTCGACGACGAGACGATCGTCACTGCGATCCTGCACGACACGATCGAGGATACGGTGGCGACTCCGGACCAGATCGAGAAATTGTTCGGGCCGAACATCGCGCGGCTGGTCGACGGCGTCACCAAGCTCAGCAAGATCGAGGCGCAGTCTGAAAACGAGCGTGCAGCCGAGAACCTGCGCAAGTTCCTCCTCGCCCTCAGCGACGATATCCGCGTCCTGCTGGTGAAGCTCGCCGACCGCCTGCACAACATGCGGACGCTTCATCACATTCCGAACGAGGACAAGCGCCGGCGGATCGCGCGCGAGACGATGGATATCTACGCGCCGCTCGCCGAGCGGATCGGCATGTACGAGATGATGAACGAGATGCAGACGCTGGCTTTCCAGGTGCTGGAGCCGGACGCCTACGCGTCGATCACCCGCCGTCTCGACCAGCTAACTCGCGAAGGGGGAGACCTCGTCAGCCGCATCGGCCTCGGCCTTCAGCTCTATCTCGAGGACAACGGCCTCGCCGCCCAGGTCACCGGGCGCCAGAAGCACCCATTCTCGATCTGGAAGAAGATGGCCGAGCGGCACATCAGCTTCGAGCAATTGTCCGACGTCATGGCCTTCCGCGTCATCGTCGACAGCCAGTCGGACTGCTACGAGGCGCTCGGCCTGATCCACCAGCGCTGGCCGATGGTCCCGGGGCGCTTCAAGGACTACATCTCCACGCCGAAGCGCAACGGATACCGCTCGCTGCACACGTCGGTCATCCACGACGCGAAGATGCGGATCGAGATCCAGATCCGCACGCGCGAGATGCACGAGCAGAACGAGCGCGGGCTTGCAGCGCACTGGGCCTACAAGGAAAACAAGCCGGCCGCGGACCTGAAGGTGCCGTGGATCGACGACCTCGTCGAAATTCTCGACCATGCCGCCAGTCCCGAAGAGCTCCTCGAGCACACGCGGATGGCGATGTATCAGGACCGTATCTTCGCCTTCACGCCCAAGGGCGAGCTGATCCAGCTGCCCAAGGGCGCGACTCCGGTCGATTTCGCTTATGCGGTGCACACCGACCTCGGCGACCGCACGGTCGGCGCCAAGGTCAACGGACGCGTCGTGCCGTTGCGCACGATCCTGGAGAATGGCGACCAGGTCGAAATCCTGGCCTCCGAGGCGCAGCACCCCCAACCGTCGTGGCTGCGCTTCGTCGTCACGGGCAAGGCGCGTGCGGGCGTCCGCCGCTTCGTCCGCCACAAGGAACGCGACGAGACGATCGAGCTCGGCCGCAAGATCTACGACGAAATCGTCGAGCGGCTTCCTGCCCTGCTCGACAAGGATGCGGCGAAGCAGGCGCTGAAGCGGCTGAAGATCGAAAGCGTCGACGAGCTGATGATCGCCATCGCCCGCAAGCGGATCAGCGACGAGCAGGTGATGGAAGCGCTGATGCCCGGATCGGCAGGCGGCGACGTCGCTCCGCGCCCGCTGCCGCAGCGCACGGCGATCTCGATCAAGGGTCTGACCGCAGGCGTCGCTTATCATCTCGCGCAATGCTGCCACCCGATCCCGGGCGACCGCATCGTCGGATTACGGCGCGAGGACGAGGAGATCGAAGTTCACGTGATCGGCTGCGACACGCTTGCGAGCGGGATCGACGCCGACTGGCTCGACCTCGCCTGGGGCGAAGGTTCGGACGGCGGCGCGGCGCGGCTGTGCATCATCCTTCGCGACGTGCCTGGGGCGCTTGGCGTGATGGCCGGCGTGCTCGGCGCCAAGCACGCGAACATCGTCAATCTGCAGCTGGTCCACCGCGACGGCAGCTTCCAGACGTTCCACGTGGACCTGGAAGTTCATGACCTCGCCCACTTGCACACGATCATCGCCGCGCTTCGCGACGCCGATCAGGTCAGCAGCGTCGAACGGATTTAAGGCCTTGGGCGCTCGCGAACGCCGAGCGACGCAAGCACCGCCAACGTCACTAGGTCCGTTGCAGTCGCCGTCATCGGCGCGATCTGAACCGGCAAATCCAGGCCAAGGATGTATGGCCCCAAAATGCTCTCGCCGCCGAGTTCGCGCAGAAGCTTGGCGGAAAGACTCGCCGATTGCAGGCCGGGCATGATCAGGATGTTGGCCGGACCGGACAGGCGGCTGAATGGATAAAAGCGCTGCTGCATGTCGCGGTTGAGCGCGACGTCGGGGCCCATCTCGCCTTCATATTCGAAGTCGACGTTAATCCCGTCGAGGAGCTTCACCGCTCCGCGCAGCTCCTCGATATGCACGCCCGGCGGGTTGCCGAAGGTGGTATAGGAGATGAACGCGACCCGCGGCTCCATGCCCATACGTCGCGCGAAGCCCGCCGAGCGAAGCGCGATCGCGGCAAGCTGCTCCGCGTCCGGCCGCTCGGTCACTGCCGTGTCGGCGATCAGCACGGTCTGGTGCCGCGCGACGACGACGCTGATCCCGAACGGAGTCGCGCCAGGTTCGTCGTCGATCACGGTCCGGACCTGCTTCAGCGACTGGCTGAAAGGCCGCGTGGTGCCGGTGATCATCGCGTCGCCCTCACCGAGCGCGAGCATGGCCGCGCCGAAGTAGTTGCGGTCCTGGTTGACCATCCGCTCAATCTCGCGGCGGAGCAGTCCGTGGCGCTGGTGCTTCTTGTAAATATATTCGACAGCGCGGCCGACGAGCGGTGAGTTGCGGCTGTTAAGGACCTCATATTCCTTGGGGTTCTCGACCCCGAGCTCACGCAGCTGGTCGTAAACCTCCTCGCGGCCGATCAGGACCGGCGTGCCATAGCCGGCTTCCTTGAAGGCGATGGCGGCGCGAAGGACGTTGGGCTCCTCGCCTTCCGCGAACAGCACGCGCTTCGGGTTCGCGCGTGCGCCTTCGTAAGCGAGGCTGAGGACGGTGACCGTCGGGTTGAGCCGCGCGCGGAGCCGGGTGCGATAGGCATCCATGTCGGCGATTGGCTTTTGCGCGACGCCGCTGACGATCGCGGCTTCGGCGACGGCCGAAGCGACGACTTCCATCAGGCGCGGATCGAACGGTGCAGGGATGATGTAGTCGCGGCCGAAGCTCTGGCTGCGGCCGCCATAAGCTGCGGCGACCTCCTCCGGCACCGCTTCGCGCGCCAGTTCGGCAAGAGCACGAGCGGCAGCGATCTTCATTTCCTCGTTGATGCGGGTCGCACGCACGTCGAGCGCGCCGCGGAAGATGAAAGGGAAACCGAGGACGTTATTGACCTGGTTCGGGAAGTCAGATCGTCCGGTGGCGATGATTGCGTCTGGGCGGACGGCCTGGGCGTCGGGCGGCCAGATCTCTGGATCGGGATTGGCCATGGCGAAGATGATCGGCTCCTTCGCCATCTTCTCGACCATCTCCGGCTTCAGAGCGCCGGCAGCCGAAAGACCCAGGAACACGTCCGCGCCGACCAGGGCTTCAGCTAGGTCGCGCTTGTCCGTCTCCACCGCGTGCGCCGATTTCCACTGGTCAAGGTCATCGCGGCCTTTGTGGATGACGCCTTTGCGATCGCACATGATGACGTGGTCGTGTGGGACGCCCATCGCCTTGATCAATTCGGTGCAGGCGATTGCGGCAGCGCCAGCACCGTTCACGACGACTTGGATGTTCCTCATGTCGCGGCCGGTCAGCTCGACCGCGTTGATCAGGCCCGCCGCGGTGATGATCGCGGTGCCGTGCTGGTCGTCGTGGAAGACCGGGATGTTCATCCGCTCGCGCAAGGCCTGCTCGATGATGAAGCAGTCGGGCGCGGCAATGTCCTCGAGGTTGATCCCGCCGAAGGTCGGCTCGAGCAATTCGACAGCTTCGATGAAGCGCTGCGGGTCTTCGGTCTTCACTTCGATGTCGATCGAATCCACGTCGGCAAAGCGCTTGAACAGCACCGCTTTGCCTTCCATCACCGGCTTTGACGCAAGCGCGCCGAGGTTGCCGAGTCCGAGGATCGCCGTGCCGTTGGAGATGACCGCGACGAGATTGCCCTTCGCGGTGAGGTCGTAGGCTGTGCCCGGATTATCCGCGATTGCACGCACCGGGACTGCGACGCCGGGCGAATACGCCAGGCTCAAGTCGCGCTGCGTCGCCATCGGCTTCGACGCGATGATCTCGATTTTTCCGGGGCGGCCGCGCGAGTGGAAATCGAGGGCCTCGGCGTCGGAGAAACTGACGTTACTTTCTGACATGCGCTTGCCCTTACGGAGCGCTGCAAAAAGAGTCACCCCGCGCCATTTTCAGGAGTCGCGACTGACGGCAGCAGCCGCTACCACGCGAGGGATGGCCCGCGCGGACGCACCGACGCCGATGATGCAGCAATATCGTCGCCTCAAGGATGAGGCCGGCGACGCCTTGCTGTTCTATCGCATGGGCGATTTTTTCGAGCTCTTCTTCGACGATGCGAAGACCGCGGCCGGCTGCCTCGACATTGCGCTGACCAAGCGCGGGGAGGCGGAGGGCGAGCCGATCCCGATGTGCGGCGTGCCCATCCACGCCGCGGAATCCTATCTCGCGAGGCTGATCAAGGCCGGGCATCGCGTGGCCATTGCCGAGCAGACCGAGAGCCCGGCGGAAGCGCGAAAGGCGCGCGGCTCGAAGGCCCTCGTTGATCGGGCGATCATTCGGCTCGTCACGCCGGGGACGCTGACTGAGGAGACGCTGCTGGAGTCCGGCACCGCCAACTGGCTAGCTGCGGTCGCGCGTGCGGGCGAGGATTGGGCGATCGCTGCGGCTGACATCTCCACCGGGCGCTTCGAGCTAGTCGCGTGCGGCACGGGCGAGCTGTCTGCCGAGCTTGCGCGCATCGCGCCGGCGGAGACGATCGCGGAAGACGCCGTGCCGGGTTTCAAGACGAGCAAAGGCAAAGGCGGTTTCGACAGCCTTGCCGGTGAGCGCGCAATCAAGGCGCGGTTCGGACTAGCGACGCTCGACGGCATTGGATCGCCGACGCGGGCGGAGCTCGCCGCGGCGGGTGGACTGCTCGCCTATCTCGATGCGACGCAGAAGGGATCGGGCGTGCTGCTCGATGCACCCCGGCGGGTTGCGAGGACCGCGCACATGGCCATCGACGCGGCGACGCGGGACAGTTTGGAACTGTGCCGGTCGGTGTCGGGCAGCGTTGCCGGAAGCCTGCTGGGCGAGATCGACCGCTGCCAGACTGCTGCGGGACGGCGTCTGCTGGCATCTGACTTGTCTGCGCCGCTGACGGACCGGTCGCTGATCGAAGGCCGGCTGACGCTGGTTCAGTGGCTGCACGAGGATGCTCTGCGCCGTGACCGCGTTCGCGCTGCGCTCAAAGCCCTCCCGGATTTCGCACGTGCATTGGCGCGACTGACGGCCGGGCGCGGAAGTCCGCGCGATCTGGCTTTGCTGCGAGACGGGCTGGCTGCTGCCGCGGCCCTTCGCGAGGAGCTGTCGAACGAGCCGGACCGTCCCGACCTGCTTGCGCATCTCCTGCCCAAGCTGGGCGGACATGATGGGCTCGTCGAGCAGCTGCGGCGCGCCCTGGTCGAGTCTCCGCCGATCGATTCGAGCAAGGGCGGCTACATCGCCGAAGGCTTCGACGCGGCGGTCGACACCTTGCGCTCCGCCGCTTCGGACGGACGCCGGGTGATCGCCTCGCTCGAAAGCCGCTATCGCGATGCGACCGGCATCCCGTCGCTCAAGATCCGCCACAATGCGGTGCTCGGGTACCACATCGAGGTCGCCGCTCGCCACGCGGACAAGCTCATGGCGCCCGACAGCGGCTTCACCCACCGGCAGACGCTCGCCGGGGTCGTGCGCTTCAACTCCCCCGAGCTCCACGAGGAAGCGAGCCGGGTGGTCGAGGCT
>JAEVYW010000085.1 GCA_023392555.1 Pseudomonadota bacterium
ACCTTCACGATCGATACGGCGACAAGCCGCGCCACGCCGTCGCCGGTTCCAGGCAAGCGGATGACCGCGCCCGGCCTGCGCGCTCGCAAGGTCGACGGGAAGACCGAGCAGCCGATCGTCGCGCTCACCGCCTACACGATGCGGATGGCGCAGCTCCTGGACGTCCACTGCGACCTGCTTCTCGTCGGCGACAGCCTCGGCCAGGTCATCTACGGACTGCCGTCCACCATTCCCGTCACGCTGGACATGATGATCGCTCACGGCGCCGCGGTGGTCCGCGGAAGCTGGCACGCGCTCGTTGCCGTCGACATGCCCTTCGGAAGCTATGAGGGCTCTCCCGAAGCGGCATTCGCCAGTGCATCGCGGGTGATGAAGGAAACCGGCTGCGCAGCGGTTAAGCTGGAAGGCGGGGAGGCGATGGCGCCGACCGTCCGCTTCCTTACCGAGCGCGGCATTCCCGTGATCGGCCACGTCGGCCTCACGCCGCAGGCGGTGAACATGCTCGGCGGCTATGGCGCTCGCGGCAAAGGCGAGGCTGAAGCGGACAAGATCCTTTCCGACGCCCGCGCGATTGCCGACGCAGGGGCCTTTTCGATCGTAGTCGAAGGCGTGATGGAAGAGCTCGCCAACGAGGTCACCCGCGCGGTCGCGCCCCCGATTATCGGCATCGGTGCCTCTGCCGAGTGCGATGGCCAGATCCTGGTTACCGACGATATGCTCGGCCTGTTCGAACGCACCCCGCGTTTCGTGAAGCGCTACGGCAGCCTTGCCGAGGAAATCGGCAAAGCGGCGCAAAGCTATGCCGCAGAAGTTCGCGAACGCACCTTTCCCTCCGCCGACCAGACCTACAGGCCCAAGCCACGTTGAGTCCGCGCGCAGGTCTTTGCCTTTCTGCTTTCAGCCGCTAGACGGAGCGCCGCCAGCTTCCGTTCAGCTTGGGTGGGGGAGGAAGCGCGGCACTGAATTTCCCATCCTTCGAACTTGAGGCAGGTCTTGGCGCTTCCCACGGACAGCAGCGAAACATTCATCCGCGAAGTCGAGGAAAATTATCGCCGCGATCGCGCTCGCGACTTCTTCAAGACCTACGGCAAATGGATCATCGCGGGCCTCGTGCTGTTCCTCGGCGCCGTGGCTGGCTGGATCTATTGGGAAGAGCACAACCGAAAGCAGTCCGCCGAGGAATCGGTCGAGCTGCAAAAGGTCTTCACCGACATCGGCCAGGGCCGCACCCAGAATGTTCCGCAGCGGCTTCAGGCTCTCGAAAAGTCAGGCTCCGACGTGACCCGCGCGACGGCTATGCTCGCCGAGGCCGCAGTCGCTCTCGAGAAGAACGACCGCAGCACGGCGCTCGGCAAGTACCGCGCGATCTCTGAGGATAGCGGCCTGCCGGATGCCTATCGCGATCTCGCGACGCTCCGTGCGACCGCTCTCGAGTTCGATACGCTCAAGCCCGAGCAGGTTATCTCGCGCCTCGAGCCGCTGGCGAAGGCCGGGAACCCGTGGTTCGGCACCGCGGGCGAGCTCAGCGCGCTCGCGCTCCTCAAGCAGGGCAAGAAGCCGCAGGCCGGCGCGATGTTCGCAGCCGTGGCGGCCGACAGGCAAGTTCCAGGATCCATCCGCAGCCGCGCCGTTCAGATGGCCGGCTCGCTGGGCGTCGACGCAAGCGCGTCGATCCCGGCGCTAGACCAGCAGGATTGAACTCAATGACGTCGTTCAAAACCAAGTTTGCGTTGTTGGCGCTCGCGACCGTCGCGGCCAGCGGGTGCAGCATCCTCAAGAAGTCGACCCCGAAGACTCCGGTCGTCGGCGAACGCGTCGCCGTTCTCGAAACCGAAAAGGACGTCGTCGTCGATCCCGCGACCGCGGCGATCCCGATGGTTCTTCCGGAGCCTGTCGTGAACACGCAGTGGGGACAGCCGGGCGGCAATCCGGCGAAGTCGATGAGCCACGTCGCTCTCGGCCAGAGCCTCGGGCAGGCCTTTTCGGTCGGCATCGGATCGGGAACCACCGTCCGGGCCCGCCTCGCCGGAGCGCCGGTCGTCGCCGACGGCCGCGTCTACACGATCGACACTCAGTCTACGGTCCGCGCGTTCGACGCCTCGACCGGCGCCACGGTCTGGAGCACGCGTTTCGGCACCGATCCGAAGAACAATGCGTCGCTGTTCGGCGGCGGCGTCGCGGTCGAAGGCGGTCGGGTTTTCGCAACCAACGGTTTGGGCTTCGTTGCGGCGATCGACACGCGCAACGGCGGCATCGTCTGGCAGGTTCGTCCGGGCGGACCGCTGCGCGGCGCGCCGACCGTCACTGGCGACACGCTCTACGTGATGAGCCAGGACAACCAGATCTACTCGCTCAAGACCGGCGACGGTGCGACCAACTGGTCAAATGCCGCGGCGCTCGAAATCGCGGGCGTGTTCGGCGCCGGCGCTCCTGCGTTCGGCCAGGGCACCGTGGTCGCCGGCTTCTCGTCGGGCGAGCTCAACGCCTATCGCTACGAGAATGGCCGCCTTGTCTGGCAGGACCAGCTCCAGCGCACGAGCATCCGCACCAGCGTCGCTTCGATCTCGGACGTCGACGCCAGCCCGGTCATCGACAACGGCCAGGTCATCGCGGTGGGCCAGGGCGGGCGCATGGTCGCGCTCGAACTGACCAGCGGCCAACGCATTTGGGAACTCAACATCGCCGGCATCTCGACCCCGTGGGTCGCGGGCGACTGGGTGTTCGTAGTGACCGACGAGGGCAAGCTGCTGTGCGT
>JAEVYW010000107.1 GCA_023392555.1 Pseudomonadota bacterium
CGCTGAGTCCGGGCGCCTCGTCGCCATCGATCTGAGCGCAAACTCAGCGGGCGCAACGATCAAGCAGACGGCCGTCGCCGCAGGCTTCACCGAACCGTCCATCGCCGGCGATATCAAGCTCGGATCCGGAAACGACACGCTCGACATCGCCGACGGAAAGCTGACGGGGAACGTCGCATTCGCGGGCGGCAACAACCGCTTCGCGCTGTCCGGCGATGCGCAGGCCGCAGGAAACCTGAGTTTCGGAGCCGGGGCGGACACCGTCACTACCGGCGGCACGTCGGTCTTCAAGGGCCTTGTCGACTTCGGCGGTGGTGCGGACACGCTAACGATCGGCGGGACGTCGTCATTCACCGCGCAGCTGAGCAACTCTTCCGGACTCGCGGTCAGCGTCCAGAAGGGCACGTTTGGAGTTACCAAAGCGGCATCGATTGCGAGCTTGAATGTCACCGACGGCGGCGTACTCGCAGTCACTCTCGACAAGACGCCCGGTGCATCGAGCGTCCTCAACGTCACCGGAACGGCGAGCTTCGCGGAAGGATCGAAGCTGCAGCTGAACGTCGCCAACGTCGATCAGGCGGAAGGCCAGTTTGTAGTTATCAACGCCGGTTCGCTGACCGGCGGCGGCAATCTCAAGCCGACGACTGACCTGCTGCCGTTCCTTTACAAGGGCACGCTCAACGTGACGGGCGACCAGGTCGCGGTGAATATCGCGCGCAAGACGACGAGCGAGCTTGGGCTCAATCGCTCCGAGACCGCAGCATTCGACGCGATCTACAAGGCGCTCGCGAACGACGACGACGTCGGCGACTCGTTCTTGGCCATCCGCGACCAGCAGACGTTTGTCGGACAGATCCGCCAGATGTTACCGGAGCACGCCGGCGGCGTGTTCGAGGCAGTGACGATGGGCGACCGTGCTCTCGGCCGTATGCTGAGCGACCCGGCGGCCCCCTATGCCGACGATGACGGCTTGACCTTCTCGGCAGGACAAGTGGCCTGGGGATCGTCGAAGAGCATCGGCGACACCGCAGGATACAAGATCGGTGGGTGGGGAGCGAACGGTACAGCCGAAGTCGCGACCAAGCTCGGTCGGTTCGGCGGATCCTTGTCTTACCTCTGGGGCCAGAACGATGACCGCAGTACCGAGAACCAGGTGACCGACAGCCAGTACAGTTTGGCGGCCCATTGGCGGATGGCTCGCAATGGGCTGCAGCTTGCGGCGCGAGGCAGCTACTCGTTCATCTCGTTCACGGGCGAGCGCCGCTTCGTTGCCGAGACCGGCAGCGAGCCCGTCGATCGCCAGATCAAGGGCAAGTGGAACGGGTCGCTGTTCTCGGCATCGGCGAACGCAAGCCAGAGCCTTTGGGCTGGAAGCTTCTTCGTCAGGCCGTCCGCCGGTGTCGAATATTACAAGCTCTCGGAAGATGGCTACCGCGAGAAGGGCGGCGGAGAGGCGCTCGACCTCACAGTCGCGAAGCGGAAGAGCAGTGAACTCGCCGTGACCGGCGCACTGGTGGGAGGCGTCGAGCTGGGCGCCCGCGACCCGAACGAAGGCTATCTGCGCCTCGAAGCCGAACTCGGCCGGCGGCAGATCGTCGGCGGAGCCCTCGGCAAGACGCGGGCTCTTTTCGAAGACGGCGAAGAATTCGTCCTAACGCCCGAGGATCGCGCCAGCGGCTGGCTTGGGCGGCTTCGCGGCATCGGGGGCGACCAAGGCTTCCAGATCGCCGGCGAGGTCGGAGCGGAGCAGCGGGACAAGAAGGTCGGCCTGACCGCCCGCGCAAGCATCTCTCTCGGTTTCTAATTATCCACCACTGAACGCGGACCCACCGCGCGTTCAGAAAGGCCCGGCCCTCCCCCAAGGCCGGGCCTTATTGTTAATTGTGGAGGCCGCGACAAGCACGTTGCAGTGACCTGACCTTCCTGCCACGCTGCTGGTGGGAGAGGAGTTAGCGTGTCGCTGGTTCTGCAGAATATTCGCAAGGCATTCGGCGCGACGCCTGTGCTGGACGACGTATCGCTCACCCTTCATTCCCGCGAGTTCATCGCTTTCCTCGGGCCGTCGGGCTCGGGCAAGTCGACCTTGCTTCGAATCATCGCCGGGCTCGAGACCGCGGACGCCGGTGAAATCGAGCTCGACGGCCGGCGCATCGATACACTGCCGCCCGGTGAGCGCGGCGTCGCGATGGTGTTCCAGCACTACGCGCTTTATCCGCACATGACCGTCCGAGAGAACATGGCGTTCGGATTGAAGAACGCCCGCGTTGCACGCGACGAGATTTCGACTTTGATCGACGATGCGGCGCGTGTGCTCGAGATCGACGCGTTGCTGGATCGCAAGCCGGATCAGCTTTCCGGCGGGCAGCGCCAGCGGGTCGCGATCGGACGGGCCATCGTGAAGCGGCCCAAGCTCTTCTTGCTCGACGAGCCCCTGTCGAACCTCGACGCCGCCTTGCGGCTGCGTACGCGTGTCGAACTTGCGCAGCTTCGCCAGCGCGTGGAAGCGGCGATGATCATGGTCACCCACGACCAGGCGGAGGCGATGACCCTTGCCGACCGCATCGTCGTGTTCAACGAGCGGCGGATTCAGCAGGTCGCCTCACCGACCGAAATCTACAGCCGTCCCGCCAACACCTTCGTCGCGCGGTTCGTCGGATCGCCGGCGATGACGATTGCGCCGGTGACGATGGCCGATGAAAGCGGCCGGGCCAAAGTGAAGCTCGGCGACGGAACCGTCGTCCAGACCTGCGTTCCGCGGGATGGTTTGCCACCGGAAGGCATTGAGATCGGACTTCGGCCCGAGCATGTGCGAGTGGCGAAGAACGGGCAATCAGATACGACCGCAAAGGTCGAGCTCGTCGAACGATTGGGCGAACGCTCGATCATCTACGGCCGGCTGAAGAACGGGCTCGCCATCACCGGCGAAGATATCGGCATGACCGAGGTCAAGGTCGGCGACGAAGTCCCGCTCACGATCGAGGCGCAGCGTGCGCATTTATTTGGGCCGGACGGCACCGGCTATCACTGGCAGGACGCATGACGGCTGCGCGCCGATGGGAAGGGTTGCTTTTCGTGGCGCCCTTCCTGCTGCTCTACAGCCTGATCCTGATTTTCCCGCTGCTGCGCGGCCTGTGGCTAAGCCTGCATCGCGTGGAGTTGTTCGGCCCGAACCATTTCATCGGCCTCGCCAATTACTCCCGCCTGCTTGGGGACCCGATCTTCCAGCAGTCGCTGGTCAACACCTTCCTCGTCACGCTGATGATTGTGCCGGCGCTAACCGTCATCGCGCTGATGCTCGCCCTTGCGCTCAACCGCGCGGGTCGCGGGGCCGCCTTTATGCGGGGGATCTTCTTTTCCTCGGCCGTGCTGTCGGTGACCATCGTGACTTTGATCTGGCGCTTTGTGCTGGCGCCTGACGCGGGCCTCCTCGGCGAGTTGTGGCAGGCGTTCGGCTGGGAACCGCTGCCCTTCCTCAGTGACGTCCACCTTGCTCTTCCGGCGTTGGCGCTCACGACGATCTGGTGGTCGGTCGGCTTCCCGATGCTCCTGTTCCTGGCGGGTCTGCAGCAGATCCCACGCGACATGTACGAAGCGGCGGCGCTCGACGGCGCGAGCGGCTGGACGACGTTCTGGCGCATCACTTTGCCGTCGCTGCGGCGCACCCTGATCCTGGTCGTGATGCTGCAAACCGCGGCTCAGCTGCAGCTGTTCGGCCAGTCGCAATTGCTGACCGCCGGAGGACCGAGCGGAGCATCGAGGACGGCCGTGCTCTTCCTGTTCGAAACCGCGTTCGGGCGGTGGGAGCTCGGCTACGCAAGCGCTGCGGCCGAGGTGCTGTTCGTTCTCATCCTCGTAGTGACGCTGACGCAATATTGGGCAACCAACCGCAGTGCGGAGGGCCGCCGTGGCTAAGGCTCTCGGACAACCCCGCCTGACGCCCGCCGGCTACGTTGCACTCGCCATCGGCGCGTTGATCATGATCACGCCGCTGGCCTGGACTTTGCTGCTGTCGCTGAAGGCGAATGCCGACCTGGTCGGGAACAGCGGAGCTGCGCTGCACCCGCCCTACACGTTCGAGAATTACGTCGCGATCTTCGGCAACAGCTCGACGATGCGCTGGCTTTTGAACAGCATCATCGTGTCGCTGTGCACGACCGCCGGAGTCCTCGTGCTTGCAAGCCTTGCCGGCTACGGCTTCTCGCGGCTCGATTTCCCGTTCCGGCGCGTCCTGTTCATCTTCGTCCTCCTCGGCCTTGCCATCCCAAGCCAGGCAGTGATCCTGCCGCAGCATCAATTGTTCGCCTGGCTCGGCCTGCACAACAGCTATCCGGGCCTGGTGCTGCCCGGCCTCGTCGCGCCGTTCGGCGTGTTCCTGATGACCACCTACATGCGTGCGATTCCGGTCGAGCTGGACGAGGCGGCCCTGCTCGACGGCGCGTCGCGCTGGACCATCTTCTGGAAGGTCATCCTGCCGCAGACCATTCCGGCACAATCGACGCTCGCCGTCTTCACATTCCTCGGCTCCTGGAACGATTATTGGTGGCCGCTGATCTCGGCGACGCGGAGTGACATGTACACGCTGACCGTCGGGCTTGCCGCAAGCCAGATGAACTATGCGCAGACCAGCGGGCTCGGTTTCCTGATGGCGCAGGCCGTGTTCGCGTCCGTGCCCATCTTCATCGTCTACATCGTCTTCCAGAAGCAGATCGTTCGCGCGATGGCAGGCGCGGCAGTCCGATGACGCGCACCCTGCTGGCGATCGCGTCCTTGCTCATGCTCGCGAGCTGCGCGCGCGACGACGGCAAGACGCATCTCTATTTGCAGCGCTTCTTTGGCGAATGCGGCGCGGAATATGGCGGGACGACCGACATTGCCAAGGCCGAAGGCGAGTGCGGGATCATGACCGCGCTCATCAATCGCTTCATGGCCGAGAACCCGGACATCCGGATCGACGTGAATGTCGTCGCGTGGCCGGGATACCCGCAGTTGACCGCACAGATGGCGGCGCGCGACCCACCCGATCTGGTGACGATGCATACCGGCGTCATCTCCGACTATGCAGCCGAGGATTTGCTCGAACCCGTCGAGCCTTATTTGCAGGCGGCGGGGCTCAGTCCCAACGACTTTACCGATACCAGCCGACTTGCGACGACCATAGGCAACCGCATCTATGGCCTGCCCTGGGACACGCACGGCGGCCTGTTTCACGTCAATACTGCCTTGTTCGCGAAGGCGGGTCTGATGCGTGGCGGAAAGCCGATCCTGCCGACCTCCGCGGAGGAGCTGCTTGCGCAAGCACGGCAGTTCAAGGCGCGCACCGGCAAGCCCTATCTCATCCAGAGCAATGTCGGCGACACGGCCTACGCCGCGCGCAACCAGTACACGTACATGATGGCGATGGGCGCGACGCTGTTTCCCGACCCGCGGCACATTCGTTTGGCGACGCCCCCGGGCCGGCAGGTCGCCGCCTTTTTCAAGCGCATCAATGACGAACGGCTCGGTACGCAAAACATGGATACGCCTGCTGCAATTGCCGCGTTCGTCAGCGGCGAAGGCGGCATCTATCCAACGGGCACATGGATGATCGGTTCGTTCCAGCAGGAGTCGGTCACGCCGGGCCGACCGCTCTACAACAGCTATGCCGTCTTCCCTTATCCGCGCCTGTGGGGCGAGCGGGTCGAATATGTGGGCGGGCATAGCTGGGTAGTGCCGAAACGGAAGCGGACCGCAAAGCAGCACGACGCGATCGCTCGGTTCATGAAATTCATGGCGCAGCATAACTTCGACTGGGTCCGCACGGGGCATCTGCCGGCGTTCAAATCGGTACTCGAGAACCCGCGGTTCCGTGCGCTTCCGCATCGCGAAGACATTGCACCGCTTGCGCAATTCGGAAGGCCACTTCCCGGCTTCGTCCGGCGGCAGAATGCGATCGAGGGGATTGTCGGCGAGGAAATGGTCGCCGGCTTTACGGGGCAGAAGACGATCGACGTTGCACTGAAGCAAGCCGAGAGCCGCACCAACGTCTTGCTGGGGGAACTCGACTGACGCCTGTGACCCACGCGCAACCTGCACAAGAATACTGATGTATGTTTAGCAGCAGCCGCTTGTAACGGTCTGAAACGAGGCACATACCTTCACATGTAACCGGCTCCAGGGAGAAGGAGGCGGGAACAGGGGAGAGACATGCGGGCATTCAGCACCATTTTGTGGTCGTCTTCGGCCATGGCGTTTGCGCTGTGCGCAACATCGGCAGCAGCTCAAGTTCAGCCGGCGACGCCGCCCGATCCGACCGTCCAGGCGCAGGAACAGCCTGCCGATCCGGACGCCGGATCGCCGCAGACCGACGATGCCGTCCAAACGGCAGCGGGCGCCGACCAGGGAGACGGCACGGCAATCGTCGTCACCGGTCTTCGCCGGTCTCTCCAGTCTGCACAGAACATCAAGCGCAACAGCGAACAGATCGTCGATGCTATTGTCGCCGAAGACATCGGCAAGCTTCCTGACACTGCAGTCTCCGACACCGCAGCCCGCATCCCCGGCTTCCAGGTGGAGCGTGAGCGCGGCGAAGGCGGCCGAGTGCTGCTCCGCGGCCTCGACGAAAACTACTACACGACCACCTACAACGGCCGCGAAATCTTCACTGCCGAGCGGCGCCAGGTTGCTCTGCAGGACTTCCCGGCAGGCGGGATCGCCGCGATCGAGGCGTTCAAGACGTCGTCGGCCAATCTGGTCGAACCCGGCCTGACCGGCCTCGTCAACGTCCGCTCCCGGCGTCCGTTCGACTTCTCCGGCCTGGAGCTCGCGGGGTCCGTCTGGGGCGTTTACCCGAACCAGTCGCGGGACTTCAAACCCAACGCCCAGCTGCTTGTCAGCAATCGTTGGGCGCTTGGCGAAGGCGACATCGGCGTCCTTCTGAACGCGTCGATCACGCAGCTGCATTACCAGGACTCGATCCGTCGCCACGGCTTCTTCGTCGCCAACCTGGCGGGCGGGCGCTCGCCGGACTGGCCCGAGATCCGCTACAACGAGGGCAATAGAAGGCGGCCCTCGATCAACGGCGCCCTGCAGTGGCGCAACGGAAGCGGCCTGGAGCTGTATGCGGAAGGCCTGTGGCAGGCCTATCGCGACAATCTTAGCGACCGCATGTGGGCGCAGCCGCTGTGGAACTGCGGCCAGGCCACTTACAGCAACATCGAGCTCCGGCCGGGTACTAACCAGATCCTGAGCGGAACGGTTACCAATCCGGGCTGCCCTGGCGAGACCTGGGGCTTTCAGGGCGCGACAAAGCGCAGGACCGACACTTACCAGTTCGCGGTTGGCGGCAGCTACGACGCCGGCCCGCTGAAGATCACGGCTGACCTTGCGCGGAGCAACAGCAAGTTCAACTTGCGCACCGAAAGCATCGACTACGAGCTCACGACCAACCAGTACACGGTCAACTGGTACACCGGGCGCCCCGGCGGCTCCGGGCCCACGCTCGAGGTGGTCGGCATCGATCCGAGCGATCCGTCGATCTACAATTATCGCGGCTTCTTCGAGGATTACCTCACCGCCAAGGGCAAAGACATCCAGGGCCGCGTCGACTTCGAATATGAGCCTGCGGGCATCGACTTCCTGAAGAACTTCCAGTGGGGCGCGCGTTACGTCGATCGCGACGCATCGCGTCGTGCCGGCAATCGCTACTGGAACAACACGCTTCGCGGTTGCTGCGGCGGTCCGCACCCACTGACGCCGCTGTCGGTCGTTCCGCTGGACTACCAGCTGTTCAACTCGGCATTCCACGGCGACAACAACCGGCCGTTCCCACGGACATGGCTGGCGCCGACGTTCAACAGCGTCTGGGACAATCTGACGGAGTTCCGCCAGTTCAATGTCAACTTGCTCGGTCAGCACAATGTCGACGATCCGGCGAACGACCCGGGCCGGTCTTTCGACATCAACGAGAAGTCGCTCGCCGGATACGGTCAGCTCAACTATCGCTTCGATACGGGCAGCGACATGAGCGTGGATGGCCAGCTTGGCGTGCGCGTTGTGCGGACCAAGGATCGCGTGTCGGGAACGCTCTTCAATCCCGGCGATCCGCCGACGCCGCTGACGGTCAACAACAAGTATACGGACTGGCTGCCCAACGCGAGCGCCAACTTCCGCTTCAGCCCGCAATGGGCATTGCGCCTGGCCGCCAGCAAGACCCGGCTTCGTCCGCAGTTCGATCAGCTCAATCCGGCGCTGAGCCTCGCACCGCCTCCGGGCTGTTCGACGGGAACGAGCAACTGCGTTCGCACCGGCAATGGCGGCAACCCGTTCCTGAAGCCGCTGAAGTCGACCAATTACGACGCGAGCCTCGAATATTACTTCTCGCGCACCGGCTTCGCCTCGGTCGCCGCATTCCGCCGCGACATGAAGGGCTTCATCGTCAACCGGACCTTCACCTACGGCATTCCGGATCCGGACACCGGGCTTCCGCTTGAGATCACCGGCCCAACCAATGCCAACAAGGGCCGAATCCAGGGCTTCGAGGCTCAGGTCAGCACCTTCTTCGACTGGGATTGGGTGCCGACGTGGGCGCGCGGTTTCGGTGCCCAGGCGAACGTGACCTATCTCAATCCGAAGATCGACCTGAGGGTTGCTGGCGCGGATCGCAGCGTGCGCATTCCGGACGTGTCTAAGTGGACCTACAATCTGGTCGCCATGTACGAGGCGAATGGGCTAACCGCGCGCCTCGCCTACAACCGGCGCAGCAGCTATCCGGAAGGACCGATCGCCGACGACGCCGTCTCCGGCAACGGCTTCACGCGTCAGGGCCGCGGCAATCCGGTCTCGCGCCTCGACTGGTCGAGCAGCTACACGCTGAACGACAACGTCACTCTGTTCCTCGACTGGACGAACATCCTCAAGAAGCCGTTCAAGTCGGACATCGTCTGGACCAACTACGCCGCGAGCGACGTGACCAGCCGGGAGATCTTCCCGATGGTCGTCCGCTACGAGGAGTCGATCGTCTCGGGCGGCGTCCGGTTCCGGTTCGGCGGTCCGCGTCGGGCAGCGGCAGAGCCGGTTGTCGCTCTTCCGCCGCCACCGCCTCCTCCGGTCGAGCCAGCGCCGGTGGTCGAGCAACCCGCTCCTCCGCCACCACCGCCGGCGACCCCCGAACGCGGCTGAACCGACGTAAACTGATAGGGCGGCTTTCGGGCCGCCCTATTTGTTTACGGCAGCAGCCTCACATGGTCATCGACGCTCTGCCTCGCCGCGCTGGCGAAGGCTTGGGCCGATCTGCGGCTTGCCGTCCTTCCAGAACAAGGGTGCAATGTAGAGGTACCGCTCCTGGTCGAGCGGGCGGCAGCCGGCGCTCGCCGCCCAGGCGTGAAATGCAATGAAGTGACGGCTCGCGAACTTCAGGATCGCGGGGTGGCCCGGGCCGCTGAGGCAACCGGCCTGCCGCTCGTTGAAGCTATGCAGGATCGGGTTCTCCGGGGCATCTCTACAAGGGCCGAGCGGACCCGTGCAATTCGCGTAACCGGTCGCATATTGCGACAGCCGCTCCTTCGGATAATCCCAGCCGTAGTAAGCGGCCGAGTAGAACATCTGATAGCTCGTCGGCGACTTCACCATCGATGGCGCCTCGACCAGCTTCATTTCCCATTTCTGGTCGTCCTGAAGCAGCGCAACGGGGTTGCCGACCAGCTTCATTCCGTCGTCGCTGAGCCGCTGCCCCCAGATGATCGAGTGTTTCCCGACGGCGTTCCCGTCGCTCTTGTAGTAGAGGTAGAGCTTGCCGTCGGCGTCGCGGAAGGGGCTCGCGTCGATGGTGCCGCCCTCGCTCGGCTGGCAGACCAGCGGCTGCGGCGAATTGTCCACGAACGGGCCCTTGGGACCGGCAGCCACGGCAAGACCGATACACTGCGTGCGCGTGCGGGGATTGGCCGCGGTGTAATAGAGCAGCCAATTGCTGCCGACCCGCATCACTTCCGGCGCCCACGTCCGCTCCGTCTTCGCCCAGCTGCCAAGGCGCGGGAGCCCATCGACAGGCTTGCCGCTGGCACCGACGACAGGCGACCAATGCACGAGGTCCCGCGATGTAAGCATCGGCAGATTCAAGCCCGAATTGGTCGAGTAAGCGATGAACTCGCCGCGGTCATAAAC
>JAEVYW010000161.1 GCA_023392555.1 Pseudomonadota bacterium
GCCGCAGCCCTTGCCGCGATCCTCGCCTCGGCCGCGAAGCGCCGCGAGGAGAGCGACGCGAGCGATCTGGCATGAGCAACGTGCTTGAGTTCCGGCGCCCTGAGCCCCCGACTCTGGCAGGGGAAGCCGTCTGCGTTGGATGCGGGTCTTCGTGGGCGGCGGTCGCGCCTGTTGGGACAGCGTGGCTGGAGTGTCCGGTCTGCGGCTCCAATCGAGGAACGTGGAAGCACCCGGTGCATCCCGCCCCCGGCGACATGATCTTTCGGTGCTGCTGCGGCGGCGAGGCGCTAACGGCGCTCAAAAAGGGCGGTTTGACCTACCTTCGATGCCTGGGCTGCGGCTGCGACCAGACCAATGCGGTATTCGACTGACCTCGACGCAGCCGAAATCGCCGAGCTGCTCCCCTGGCTGACGGCCGACGAGCGGCGCCAGGTCGACGCGATCATCGCGCAGTGGCAGGCGATCCCCTGGCGCCCGCTCCCCGGCCCGCAGACCATGGCCTACGAGTCGACGGCCGATATCGTCGGCTATGGCGGCGCGGCCGGCGGCGGCAAGACCGACCTCGCCTGCGGCTCGATCATCACCCGCCACCAGAAGGCGATGGTGCTGCGCAGGGTCGGCACCGAGCTCACCGGCATCCTCGATCGCTTCACCGACCTGTTCGGCTCGCGCGACGGCTTCAACGGCAAGGACAATATCTGGCGCACCCGGCGCCACGACGGCGTGCCGCTCCAGATCGAGTTCGGCGCCGTGCCCAATCTCGGCGACGAGAAGAAATATCAGGGCCGGCCGCACGATCGGCTGGTCTTCGACGAGGCCGCCAACTTCCTCGAGGCGCAGGTGCGCTTCCTGCTCGGCTGGCTGCGCTCGGTCGATCCGAACCAGCATTGCCAGGCCCTGCTCTGCTTCAACCCGCCGACCAGCGCCGAAGGCCGGTGGATCATCGCGTTCTTCGCGCCGTGGCTCGACAAGAAGTTCCACAATCCCGCCCAGCCCGGCGAGCTGCGTTATGCCGCGATGATCCCTGCCGAGAACGGAACCAGCCGCGACATGTGGGTCGACGGCCCCGACCCGTTCGTCCTCGTCGACGGCGCGCCCTGCTACGACTTCGACCCGGCCGACTATCGGCCCGAGGAGATCATCCGCCCGCTCTCGCGAACCTTCATCCCGGCGCGCGTCGTCGACAACCCCCACCTCTTCGGGACAGGCTACATGGCTCAGCTCCAGGCGCTCCCCGAGCCTCTGCGCTCGCAGATGCTCTACGGCGACTTCCACGCCGGCATGGAGGACGACCCCTGGCAGGTCATCCCGACGGCCTGGGTCGAAGGGGCGATGGCGCGCTGGCGCGAGCACGACGTCAAGCCGGTCATGGACTCGATGGGCGTGGACGTCGCTCGCGGCGGCAAGGATTCGACCACCGTCGCTCGGCGTCACGCCAACTGGTTCGACAAGCCCCTCAAATATCCCGGCACGCAGACTCCCGACGGGCCGACCGTTTCCGGCCTGGTCATCGCAGCGCGCCGCGACAACGCGCCCATCCACATCGACGTGATCGGCGTCGGCGCGAGCCCCTACGACTTCCTCAAGGCCGCCCGGCAGCAGGTGATCGGGGTCAACGTCGCCGAGAAGTCGCTCGGCACAGACAAGTCCGGCCTGATGCGCTTCGCCAACCTGCGCTCGGAATTGTGGTGGAAGTTCCGCGAATGGCTGGATCCGACCAACAACACCGGCGCGATGCTGCCCGACGACCCCGAGTTGCTCGCCGAGCTCTGCGCGCCCAAATGGCACGCCCAGGGGCCGATCGTCGTCGTCGAGAGCCGCGACGAGATCGTCAAGCGCGTCGGCCGCAGCCCCGACCTCGCCAGCGCCTTCGTCCTCGGCCTGATGGATACGCCGAAGATCGACGAATATCGCCGTTCACTTAAGCAGGGCTCGCGCGACTACGATCCCTATGCCGCGTAAACGTCCCCCTACGCGGCTCCTCCCTGGGCTGGGCCGGGCGTGTTGCGTATCGTCCGGCCCTTTTCTTGCCCCGTTCACCTAACAGCCGGCCCCGCCACTACCCTCGCGCCGCTTGAGCGAGAGGACGACCTTCCATGTGCGGACCCGCACTTCCCATCATCGGCGCCGGGGCCGCTCTCGGGAGCCTAGGCCTCTCCGCCTACAGCGGGATCAAGTCGGCCAAGGCGCAGAAGAAGGCGAGCGCGCAGGCCGAGCGCGAGGCCGCAGAGACGCAGGCCGCGAACGAACGCGCGATCAACCGTGCGAACCAGAAGAGCCCGAACCTTGCCGGGATCATCGCCGCCAACCGGCTCTCCAATAGCGGCGGCGTCGGATCGACCATGCTCTCGCGCGGCGCCGGCAAGCTCGGCGGGACGCTGCTCGGCCGCACAACCCTGCTTGGAGGCTGACGATGCCCAGGACACTCGCAGCGCTGACCAAGGCGGGCGGCATCTACCCCGAATATCTCAACATCTCCGAGCATGACGACGGTTCGGTCAGCGTGAAGCTGCGCCAGTCGATCGCCGCCGTCCCCGGAACGACTCCGCGCCCGATCGAGGCGGAGGTGCGCTTCACTGCTGCGCAGTGGGCCGACATCAAGGCGCAGCTCGGCTGATGGCTGCAATCACCGCCAAGCACCACCACCTGCAACGG
>JAEVYW010000193.1 GCA_023392555.1 Pseudomonadota bacterium
GACCAGCGGTAGCCGCGGATCGTCAGCCGGCGGCGGAGCGTGAAGCGCATCATGGCGTGTCTCCCGGTGCGGCTTGGGCGGTCTCTCCCGGCTTCAGGGTCACGTCTGGCTGGACGCCCCCGGCCTGTGCAGCGGCCTCGATCGCGCGGAACGCCTGGCCCGTGTTGGCCGCAGCTTGCTCGTCGCGGAGGTCTGAACGGAACATGGCGCCGACGATCAGGCCAACGGGCGGGCCGAGGGTCAGCATTGCGTCGCGGATCAGTGACAAGTTCGCTTCCGGCAAGGCATCGCGAAGATCGAGGAATCGCCAGACCATGGCGTAATAGCCGGCGAGGAAGGCGAACCCGATGAACTGGCGTATGTCGCGCGGGCGGCGCGGGTTCTTCGCCAGACGCTCGGCGCGGCGATCCAGATATTCGAGGAAGGTCATGCCGCCATCCTCCGCGCCTCGGCCTCGACTTCATCGACCCGGCGAAGCCAGCCGCGTCCGAACGTGCTGAAGGTGGGGAGCGAGCGGTAATAGCCGCGCCGGGCCTCCTGATAGGCGCGCACCGCCTCCGCAGCGCCGACACGATCGGTCCATGCCTTGGCCGCCGCGATGGTAGCTGGACCGATCACGCCATCCTCAGCAACGCCACACAGGCGCTGGAGGTAGCGGGCGGCGCGGGCTGGGCCGGCGTTCACGCCGAAGTCGAACACGCACAGCGCCAGCGCAGGGGCAATATCGTCGCACCGCAGCTTGTCCCAATAATTCTTGCGATAGACGGGCGCGACCTTCTCCTTGGTCAGGCCTCGCATCTCCGCCTCGCTCGAGGGCTTGCCGGTCCACCCCTCCCAGGTCTTGCGGGTCACGCCGAGGTTGGTCATGCCGCCAGGGTCGCGCGGATGGTTCACGAACCCGCCCTCGTGGTGCAGGATCACGCCGAGCGCGCGGTCGAAGGCAGAGCCAGCCGCCGCTTCCCGCCCTACGCCCCACTTGTCGAGCAGCGCGTCCAGCTCCCGAATCTTGTCGCCGTCGAAAACGACGCCAGCAGCCTTCGCGGCATCGAACACGCCTTTACGGGGATCAAGCATCACAGCCTCCCGGTGCTCTTGAGGATGACGGCCACGAGAAGCGCGAAGCCGATCAGCGCCGGCCAGCTCCGCAGCGCCCAGTTGCCGAGCCCGATCGCTCCGTCCCGGCGATCCTTGTCGGCCTCCAGTGCGTCGATCCGCTTGCCGTTCGACTCCACCTTCTCGGCGAGGTTCGCGACGGTGCGATCAAGCTGGTTGCTCTCGATCCGGATCACCCGCTCGCGCGTGTCCTGGACTTGCTCGCGGACGCCGCGAATCTCATCCTGTACGCCGGCAAGGATCGTCGCAGTCTCCTTCTGGCGGTCGGAGATGCTGCGAAGCACCTCGATCTCGATGAGCTGGGCCGCGTCGGCTTCCTCGACGGGCATCATGATTTGAGAGCGCCGGGCCATCAGAGCGCCGCCCTCACGCCGACCGGATATTGGTAATTGTCCTCGTCAACGACGGTGCCCGTCAGCGTGCCCGCGACGACCGCGACCGGCGCATTCGTCACCGCGCCCTCGCCGAGGACGTTGCCCTTCGCGTAGAAAAATTCGGCGGCGCCGACGGTCGTGTTGATCCCGCCATCGTCGGCGTAAGCGCGGTTGCGGAACAGCTCGACGAGACTGACCCCGCCGAACGCCGAATAGAGGAACTTCTGGGCGCTCCCGTCCGCCGGCCGTGCGTTGGACACGAAGCCGCAGCCGTCGAAGGTCAGGCGCTTGCCGGGGCCGAAATAGGTGCAGGCGGTCGCGAAGCCGTCGAGCTTGGAGTTGCGGAAGATCGCGGTGCCGAATTCGTTCTGAACGCCACCCGGAGCGCCGGAGGGCTCGATCCGCACGCCGATCGTCGCTACCGTAGCATCCCGATCGGCCGCGAACTCGACATTGTCGAAGATCAGCTCGCCAAGGCACTCGACCAGGAAGACGCCGACGAACACGTTGGTGAAGCGCCCGTTGGAGAAATAGATGTCCTCGTTCTGGGCGCGCAGCATGTCGGTGCCGTTCGCGGCGACGTTGGCCGAATCCAGATAGACGCCGCTATTGTCGCTCCGGCCATAGCCGTTGCCGATCGCGGTGAAGCCGTCGACGCGGACGTTCTTCGAGCCGAGGATGCGGAAAGGAGCGGTGAAGATCGTGCTCGCCTCGCCATAGAGCTCGATCAGGGTCGAGGTCATGGCGACGTTCTCGGCGCCGAAGATCGAGACGCCTTGCTTGCCGGCCTTGATCCTCAGGTTGTGGGTCGTGATGTTGCGCGGGCGGATGAAGGTCGTGGTGTTGTCGCTGTCGGCGAAGAAGCCGAGTACGGTTGAGGCGCCGTCCAGGGTCAGATTCTCGAGATGGATATTCTCGATCAGCCGGGGCGCACCGCCGTCGTAGGCGCTGACGATGATGCAGTGGGGCGCACCGGCGGCGGGAGCACCCGCGCGGATGCCCGTCATCCGGAAGTCCCGCATCGTGATGCTCGACGCCGCCAGCTGGAACATGTGGACGCCCGTCACCCCGCTAGCCTCATCCCACTGGATGCGGCTCGCATCACCATGGCCTCGAAAGACGATGCTGTCGGTGGTCCAGATGATGCTGCCCACAGTGAGGATCGTCTCGGGCGGCCAGACGACGGTCGAGCCTTCCGGGATCAGCGCGTTCATCGCGTTGATGCGGAGGTGGTTCGTCGCGCTCGTGCCGGGAATGCCCCACCAGCTCGCCTGATAGGTATTGTCCTCGACGATCCGGCGCCAGGCCTTCGTGAGGTCTGCCGTCGAGAGGACGTAGAGACCCTGGTAGGTGTCTGCCTCCGCATCTCCAACGGCGATGCACTGCCACCAGCCCTGCCGGCCCGCCTCGGTCAAATAGGCCGTCTGCCCGACGACGGGGGTCGCGATCCCGGCGAGAAGCGTGCGGGTGCTGACCGTCTGCCCCGAAGCGCCGGTGACGGTGAAAATGGCGGAATCGATGGCCGCCTGCGCTGCTGCGG
>JAEVYW010000274.1 GCA_023392555.1 Pseudomonadota bacterium
GTCCCCAGCCCCGAACCATCCGCATCCACTCGTAGAACATGGCTGTAGCGGCCAGCGCTGCGAGGATTGCGAAGACGTACCCGCCAATGACGGCGGCCACGAGCGCGATGGCCACGAGGCCAAGCGCCGTAATAATCCGAAGGCTTAGTTCGTTCACCGGCCTCCGAAGCGACGTTCCCGCATCGCATACTGATCGACGGCGGCTGCAAGCTCGGCTTCGCCAAAGTCCGGCCAAAGGGTCGGCATGAACACCAGCTCGGCGTAGGCGGCCTGCCAAAGCAGGAAGTTCGACAGGCGTACTTCGCCCGACGTCCGGATCAGAAGGTCCAGGTCGGGCAGCTTGTGAGTATCGAGCTCGCGTTCGATCGCCGCTTCATCGATCGATGCAGGATCGATTTCACCTGCCTGAGCCTTGGCCGCCAATTGCTTGGCTGCGGAAGCGATCTCCGCACGCGAACCGTAGTTCAGCGCCACGACCAGGGTCAGACGGCTGTTGCCGTCCAATCGGTGGATCGCTGCATCGAGACGGCGGCCGAGATCCGGCCCGAACGCCTGATAATCGCCAATGACGCGGAGCTGCACATGCTCCTTGGCCAAGGCGTCCAACTCACGCTCGAGGTAGAAGCCGAGAAGCCCCTTGAGGTCGCTGACTTCCTCTTCTGGACGCCGCCAATTTTCTGACGAAAAGGCATACAGCGTAAGGACTTCGACGCCGAGCTTTGCAGCAGCTTTCAGCGTCCGACGAACGGCCTCAGCGCCGGCGCGATGGCCGGCGACGCGCGGCAGGCCGCGCTGCTTCGCCCACCGCCCGTTGCCGTCCATGATGATTGCAACGTGGCGCGGAACCGCTCCACCACCGCCAGTAGCCATCGACTTTTCCGGGGCCGCAGCCGCACTCACTTGCCGAGAATTTCCTTTTCCTTCTGTTCGGACAGCGCATCGATCTCCTTGATCGTGTCGTCCGTGAACTTCTGGACTTCGGTCTCGGAGCGCTTGCGCTCGTCCTCGCTGATCTCGTGCTTCTTCTCTTCGGCCTTGAGCTGCTCCATCCCGTCGCGGCGGACGTTTCGGACGGCGATCTTCGCCTTTTCCGCATATTGTCCGACCAGCTTCGCAAGCTCCTTGCGGCGCTCCTCGGTCAGCTCGGGGATCGGGAGACGGACCATCTGGCCGTCCGTGATCGGATTAAGGCCGAGGCCGGCCGAGCGGATGGCCTTTTCGACCGGACCGACGTTCGACTTGTCCCACACCTGCACCGACAACATGCGGGGCTCCGGCACCGAGACGGTCGCCACCTGGTTCAGCGGCATGTGCGCGCCGTAAACTTCGACGTTCACCGGATCGAGCAAGGCAGTCGAGGCGCGGCCGGTGCGAAGACCGCCGAGGTCGTGCTTCAGCGCTTCCACAGCGCCATGCATGCGGCGCTGGATGTCGGATTTGTCGATAGGCATTATTGATCACTCCCGTTCTGAACGACCGTCGCGGTCCCGCGGCCCTCGATCACTTCGGCGAGGTTGCCTTGCTGGCGGATGTTGAAGACGACGATCGGAATATTGTTGTCGCGGCACAGCGCAACGGCGGCGGCATCCATGACCTTGAGGTCGTCGCTGAGCACCGAGTTGAAGCTGATATTGTCGTAGCGCTTGGCGCTTGCGTCCTTCTTCGGGTCGGCAGTGTAGATGCCGTCGACGCTGGTGCCCTTGAAGAGCGCGTCACAGCCCATTTCCGCAGCCCGCAGGGCAGCGGCCGTGTCGGTGGTGAAATAGGGATTGCCCGTGCCGGCGGCGAACAGGACGATACGCCCCTTCTCGAGGTGCCGGAGCGCTCGGCGCCGGATGTATGGCTCCGACACGCTGGCCATAGGGATCGCCGACATCACGCGGGTATCGACGCCCTGCTTCTCAAGCGCGTTCTGGAGAGCCAACGCGTTCATGACCGTCGCGAGCATGCCCATGTAGTCGGCGGTAGCTCGGTCGAAGCCCTTCGCCGCCGCGGCCATGCCGCGGAAGATGTTGCCGCCGCCGACGACGAGGCAGAGCTCGTGGCCTGCAGACTTTGCCGAAGCGATCTCGCCGGCGAGGCTCGCCGCGGCCTCGGGATCGATGCCGAACTGCCCCTGCCCCATCAACGCCTCACCCGAAAGCTTCAGCAGGATGCGGTTGAAGCGGGGTCGGGTCATAGGGGCTTGAGGTCCTTCAGACATGAAAAGGGCGGCCACGCTCTAAGACGCAGCCGCCCCGTTGCCAACTGCCAAGCGGCAGTGGCTGTTATTATGCGACCGGTTCGGCCTTGTTGGTGCCGGCGGCAGCAGCGACTTCCGCCGCAAAGTCGTCGACCTTCTTCTCGATGCCTTCACCGAGCTGGAAGCGGACGAAGCCCTTGAGCGTGATCGCGGCGCCGACATCCTTGCCGGCCGCGGCGACGACTTCGGCGACCGGGGTCTTGCCGTCCATCACGAAGAGCTGCGACAGCAGCGCGTTTTCCTTGCGGAACTTGGCGATCGAGCCGTCGACCATCTTGGCGACGATCTCGGCGGGCT
>JAEVYW010000039.1 GCA_023392555.1 Pseudomonadota bacterium
GTGGAGGCGTACAATTGGTGGAGAAGCCGCGCTCGCGAAGCTCGACATTCATCGCGGCATTCCTGGCCTGCGTACTTTTGATCCTCGCGTCGTTCGCGAACTTCCTGACCCACAACGACTACCCGCTTCTGAGGATCGAAGTGCTTTTGCCGGTGCTCGCCATCGGCGCGTTCGCAGCAGTCGCGGCCCTTCTTTATTCAGTGCTTGGCCGCGCAGGCCGCTCGGTCCTCGAAGGCGTCCTCGCGGCCCTGTTTGTCGAGCTGAACACCGTCTCGCTGACCCTTGCGATCGTTGCCGGTGTTGCAGTCGCAGCGATCACCTTCTTCCGGCGGACTTCGGCAATCGATCTCATGGCCGTATTCGGAGCAGTGGTGCTGTTCACCACGATTGCCGGGCTCGGTGGGCGCACGCCGTGGCTTCGTGCCGTGCAAGGCTCGGCGAGCGGCAATCGACAGCCGAGCAACGCATCATTGCCCGCCGTGGTGCACCTCATCCTCGACGAGCATATTGGGATCGACGGACTGCCGGCCGGTGATGCGGATGCCATGCGTCTCAAGCGCGAGCTCACGGCGTTCTACCTGCGCTCCGGCTTCGATATTTATGGCGGCGCGTACAGCGAGCATGTGCGGACCGCAAACTCCATTCCGTATGCACTGAATTTCGGACAACGGCTCGGGCGCGACATGAGCGAGGAGCCTGTGCTCATCGGCCCGACGAGTTATCTCGAAGGCCTGGTCCAGCGCGGATATCGGTTGACGATCATCCAGCCCGACTTCGCCGATTATTGCACCGACGCGCGGTTCAGCGAATGCGTGACTTACCAAAGCTCAAGCCCCAGCGCCTTGCTCGGTATACCTCTCTCGACGGCCGAGCGGGCCGGCCTGATCAGTGCAAAATTCCTGTCTCTGTCGAAGATCGTCAGTGCCGGTTTGCAGCCGTACCGGCTCGTTGCCGGCGCTCTGCATCTACCTAAGCTCGATCCGGCGAACCTCGGACGCTCGACGTCGCTCGCAACCCTCGCAATGACCGATGACTTGAATCAGAGGCTGGCCAAGGCACGGCCGGGCGAGGCCTTTTTCGTTCACGTCCTGCTACCGCATTACCCCTACGCGCTCGACGAGAATTGCCGCGTGCTCCCGTGGCGCGACTGGAAGAAACCGTTCGCGCCGCGGAGCCTCGACGTTCGGCAGCACGCCTACTTCGCGCAGGTTCGGTGCACGATCCGAAGGGTCGACGCGGCGCTCCAGGCCCTTTCGCGATCGCCGGCAGGTGCCAATCCCGTCGTCATCATTCACGGCGATCACGGATCCCGCATCACGCAGTTCGACCCCACGCCCGCGAATGTCGGCAAGTTCGGCGCACGGGACTTGATATCGTCCTACTCGACGTTGTTCGCGATCCGCTTTCCCGGCGTGCAGCCCGGCATTTCCCAAGGACGCCGGCCCATCCAGGACTTGCTGAGGGATTTTACCGCGGCGGGCTTCACAAAGGCGCCGGCCGACGCGCAGAAACAACCGGCAACGGTGTATCTCGACGCCGGGCCAAAGCAGCGGCCGTCGCAGCGCACGCTGCTTCCGGCGTACTAGGGTGGGGGAAACAGATGCTGGCTCCAGTCACATGACGAAGGTCATCGCATTCGCCGCCGCGGTACTTTCGGCGGTCGTGCAGGCCGCGTCCGTTCCGACAACGCCAACGGGCAATTACCGCTCGACCTTGGTCGACGGACTGACGCCTGATCCGATCGCGTGGGACGGGCGAAGCTGGCGTGCCTACGTGCGCTCGAACCGGGTACCCGGCCTCGATTACTCGCTCAGGCTGACGACGCACCGCGCGCGCTTCGAGCTGCGCGCGGAGGACTTCAACGGCGCGGCGCGGACAAAGCGAGCCGAGCTGGGCGGCAGTCTCGCCAGGTACCCGCGCCTGCCCAACGGCAAGGTGCTGTGGGGAGCGATGTCGTTCATCCACCGTCCCTGGGCGGCAAGCATGAAGCCGACCTCGGGCTGCGTAATGATGCAGATCCACATGGGCTCCGAAGCGGGCGGCTCGCCGGCCTTCGCTCTGCGCCGCGGTGACGAGGGCAACATCAAGCTGACGACAAATGCTGAGAAGCCGAACGGAAGTCCGACGGGTAGCGAGACCCGGTATGATGCGCCCCTGTCGTTCGGGCAGAAGCACGACCTCGTCTATCGCGTCGTCCTCGGCGGGTACGGCAAGCCGGGCGAACTGAAGGCATGGATCGACGGCAAGCAGGTGGTGAGCCTGTCCGGCATTTCGCTCATCGGCCACAGCAACGCAGAGCATTACGTGAACGTGGGCGCCTATTGCGCCGGCGGCGTTACGACGCCGATCGTCGCCGAAGTCGGCAACTTCGTTTACCCGTCGGAGGCTGACCTGAGCGCCAGGATAGCGAGGCCTCCGGCTTGGCCGGCCGACTGACGGCAAGACGAGCGGTCAGCTTCTCGTCAGGCTGACGAATTTCGAAGGCTAAGCGGCGACGCGCTCCAACTCTTCGCTCGCTTCCAGCCAACGTGCTTCCGCCGCGGCCAGTTCTGCCCCAAGCTTCGCGCGGCGCCGCGAGAGCTCGCTCATTGGCAGGGACGCGAGTTCCGGTTCGGCGCCGGCTGGGTCGAACATGGCTCTGTCGATGGCCGAGCATCGCGCAGCGAGGCGGGCACTCTCCGCTTCGGCTTCCGATGCAGCCTTCTTCAGCGCACTGGCTTCGTTGCGAGCGTTGGCTTTGGCCTTGCGATCCGATTTGACGGCCTTTGGCTTCGCTTCCGCCTTTGGCTGGTTCCGGCCAAGCACGAAATCGATGTAGTCGTCGATGCTGCCGGAATAGTCGACGGCAGCTCCGTTCTCCACCAGCACCAGCCGGTCGGCGGTCAGTTCGACCATGTGGCGGTCGTGGCTGATGAGGATGACCGCCCCGTCATAATCGTTGAGCGCCTGGACGAGAGCTTCGCGTGCATCGACGTCGAGGTGGTTGGTCGGCTCGTCTAGGATCAGGAGGTGCGGTGCATCGCGAGTGATCAGGGCGAGCGCGAGGCGTGCCCGCTCCCCGCCGGACAGCTTGCTCACCGCGGTGGTCGCCTTGTCGCCCGAAAAGCCGAAGCGTCCAAGCTGCGCCCGTACCGCGCCGGGCGTATGGCCCTCCATCGCGCGGTTCATGTGCTGCAATGGCGTGTCGTCCCCTTGCAGCTCCTCAACCTGGTACTGCGTGAAATAGCCGACGCGCATTTTGCCCGACGCGTTGATGGCGCCCTCCATCGGTGCGAGCTGCGCGGCAAGGAGGCGGGCAAGCGTGGTTTTGCCGTTCCCGTTGCGGCCGAGCAGCGCGATGCGGTCGTCGGGATCGATCCGTAGGTTCAGCGAGCGGAGGACAGGATTTGCTTCGGCATAGCCCACGGCTGCCATCTCGAGCGTGATCAGCGGCGGCTTCAGCTCGCTCGGATTGGGAAAGGCGAAACTGAGGCTGGGGTCCTCCGCCATCGCCGCGATTGGCTGCATCTTGGCGAGCATCTTGGCGCGGGACTGAGCCTGCTTCGCTGTCGAAGCGCGAGCGCTGTTGCGGGCGATATAATCTTGAAGACGCGCACGCTGAGCATCTTGCGATGCCTTCGCCGCGGCAAGCTGCGCGGCACGCTCGGCCCGTTGGCGTTCGAAATCGTCGTAACCGCCCGCGTAGAGCGTGATCTTGCCTCGATCGAGGTGAAGGATCGTGTCGACCACGTTATTCAACAGGTCACGCTCATGACTGATGATGATCAGGGTGCCGGCGTAAGCCTTGAGGAAATTCTCGAGCCAGAGAGTGGCTTCGAGATCGAGGTGGTTGGACGGCTCGTCGAGCAAGAGCAAATCGGGCTCGGAGAACAGCAAGGCGGCGAGCGCCACGCGCATCTTCCAGCCACCGGAGTAGCTGTCGAGCGGACGGCCCTGCATCTCCTCGTCGAAGCCGAGACCCAGGAGGATCCGCGAGGCTCGCGCGGGCGCGCCATAAGCGTCGATCGCGAGCAGCCGGTCATGAATGTCGCCCAGCCGATGCATGTCGGCGCAGGTTTCCGCCTCCGCCATCAGCTGCGTCCTTTCCAGGTCCGCAGCGAGGACGGTTTCGAACGGCGTGCTGTCACCACTCGGAGCTTCCTGGGCAATATAACCAAGCCGCGTCCGGCGCGGCATTTCGATGTCGCCTTCGTCGGCTTCGAGCTGGCCGATGATCACCTTCATCAGCGTCGACTTGCCCGCGCCGTTTCGCCCGATGAGCCCGACGCGACTGCGCGGCCGGATCGCGGCCGTGGCGCGTTCGAGGATTGTGCGTCCGCCAAGGCGCACGGTGATGCCGTTGATGTTGAGCATGGCGGGGCGCTTAACAGCGGATCGTGGCGAACCCAAGGCGTGCTAGCGGGGCCGATTCAAGCGGCCGTTGTGCCTGGCTCCATTGGCGCCGTCGCGATCCCCAATCCGGGAATTCCGACCGAGCGGCGACCGCCGTAGTCAGTGCGAACCACGATCCACCCGCTTTTCTCCAGATGCTCGATCAAGCGTCGGATGCGTCCGGGGGACCGCGTCCCATAAACTCGTGCGAGCTCTTCGTCGGGCGGGCA
>JAEVYW010000069.1 GCA_023392555.1 Pseudomonadota bacterium
CATTTACAAAAACGATCTCCGTCGCCGTCTGCTTGCCCTTGGCAAAGCAACCGCCGGCCTGGCCTTTTGGCATTGCGCAGAAAGAGATTGCGCCAGAGCCGTCAGCGACAATCCGCATATGCTCGAAGAACTTGAGGGTTTCGCCCTGGCCCGTTCGACTGCTGCCCATCATCGACCCTGCTCGCGGCGCGGTCCAGCACTCGTCGGTCCAATCGGTCGAGGTGGTCTGCTCCCAGCAGCCCGCCATCCAGGCCGGGATAGCGGCCGCGGGCGCTGGCGCAGCAGCAAAGAGCATCAAGGTAGTCCACATCGTGCCGGCCTCTCCGTTCGCATTTCGTTTAACCGGGATTAGTCTTTTCTAAAAGTTTGGACCCTATTCACCATTCCCGGACTTCCGCGGAAACGCAGAAACGGGACTGGTAATGAACGCATTCGGCAAGCGTAACGGGACGGGCGGCGCACGCCCGCAATTTGGCGTCGCCAAACCGATGAAGGGTGGCGGAGCAGTAGCTGCGGCCCCTGACATGGGCGGCGGCGATCAATTCCCGCCGATTCCTGACCTTACGTCCAATCTAGATGGCGGCGCTGGTGACGGACCTATCGATCCCGCCGGCGCGATGGATCGCCTCAACAGCCGCCAGAACGCGCCGGGCGAGCAGGCAAGCAGCAAGGGCGAAGGCTTCGAAGCTGCCGTCCACCGCATCAAGGAACAGGTCCTTCCGCGCCTTCTCGAGCGCGTCGACCCGGAAGCCGCCGCGACGCTCAGCAAGGACGAGCTCGCCGAGGAATTCCGCCCGATCATCAGCGAGGTGCTCACCGAGCTGAAGATCAACCTCAACCGCCGCGAGCAGTTCGCTCTCGAAAAGGTGCTGGTCGACGAGCTTCTCGGCCTGGGGCCGCTGGAAGAGCTTCTGTCCGACCCGGCGGTCAGCGACATCATGGTCAACGGACCGGATCAGACCTTCGTCGAGCGCAAAGGCAAGCTGGAGCTGGCGCAGATCCAGTTCCGCGACGAGGAGCATCTGTTCCAGATCGCGCAGCGCATCGTGAACAAGGTCGGCCGCCGGGTCGACCAGACCACCCCGCTGGCGGACGCCCGCCTCGCCGACGGCAGCCGCGTCAACGTCATCATCCCGCCGCTGTCGCTTCGCGGCACCGCCATCTCCATTCGTAAGTTCTCCGAGAAGCCGATCACGCTCGACATGATGCGCGGCTTCGGCTCGATGTCGGAGAAGATGGCGACCGTCCTGAAGATCGCCGGCGCATCCCGCATGAACATCGTCATTTCCGGCGGTACCGGTTCGGGTAAGACGACGATGCTCAACGCCTTGTCGAAGATGATCGACCCGGGCGAGCGCGTGATCACGATCGAAGACGCGGCCGAGCTTCGGCTTCAGCAGCCGCACTGGCTGCCGCTGGAAACCCGTCCGCCGAACCTCGAGGGCCAGGGCGCGATCACCATCGGCGACCTCGTCATCAACGCCCTGCGTATGCGTCCCGACCGCATCATCCTCGGCGAAATTCGCGGCAAGGAGTGTTTCGACCTCCTTGCGGCCATGAACACGGGCCACGACGGATCGATGGCCACGCTCCACTCCAACAGCCCGCGCGAATGCCTGGCTCGTATGGAAAACATGGTCATGATGGGCGACATCAAGATCCCGAAGGAGGCGATTTCGCGCCAGATCGCGGACTCGGTCGACCTCATCGTCCAGGTGAAGCGACTTCGCGACGGTTCGCGCCGCACGACCAACATCACCGAAGTGATTGGCATGGAAGGCGACGTCATCGTCACCCAGGAGCTGTTCAAGTTCGAATATCTGGACGAGACGCCGGACGGGAAGATCATCGGCGAATATCGCTCGATGGGTCTTCGCCCGTACACGCTCGACAAGGCCAAGCAGTTCGGCTTCGACCAGCCGTATTTGGAGGCCTGCCTCTAAACTGAGGTTCGGGCGCGCAGCCTAGTGCCGCGCGCCCGCTCCCTTTAGTCGAGCTTCAACCGCAGGAAGCCCATCGCCCCGGTGGGGTTGTTCCCGCCGTACAGCGGCGCGAGCCCGTCCGGCACGAAGTTCACCGAGAGCAGCGCGCCAGCCCCCAGCGTCAAATGCTCGGCGATGCGGAAGTCGCGAACTGCGCCGGCTGATAGCTTGCCCACCCGGAAGACCGGGGCATGCTCGATATCGATCAGCTCGCGGTTCTCGGTGATCTCGCCGCGCCCGAACAGCGTCCACGCATCGTGCTTGAGCGATGCCTCGGCCGCGATCGCATCGTCCTTGTGGCCGTGCGCGTTCTTGCGGCCCCAGGCGAGCGTCGTGGCCAGCTTCCAGCTAGGGGCGATCTCGTTGGCCCACAGTGCGCTTGCCGACCAGCGGTGCTGGTTCTCACCCGGCTCAAGCTGCTCCGGCCCAACGAAATGGCCCCAACTCCCCTGAAGCGCGAGCGTGCGCGTCGGATTCCATGAGACCCGCACCGAGGTCGAGTCCAGAGGCCCGGTCTCGATATTCCAGCGATGCTGGTCCGGCTCGCGCGCATTGAAGCGGCTGACCTCGACTCTGGCGCGATCGACCACCAATCCCGCGGTCACCACGCCGAACGTGATGTGCGTCGAATCCAGCCAGTGGTGGGTGATCGGCGCTTCCGGGGAATCGAGGATCGCCTCGCGGTGCATGAAGGCCGGCGGGCCGAACGCGGGCTCACCGGGAAGGCCGGCGTAAAGGAATGCGCTGCTCTTCGGCCCGATGTTCTGCGAGATTGAGCCCGAAAGCTCCATGAAGAGGTCATGTGGGTGCTGCCTGTCGATCAGCCGGTCGGTGCCGTTCGCAGTCTCACCGCTGGCGAGCAGAAGCGGATAGCCCGCCTTCCCCATCGACGGATCCGGGCTGACCATTGCCTTGAACTGCAGTGTGCCATTGCCGACCGGATGCCGCGCGGTGCCCATCAGCATGCCCGAAGCAAAGAGCTTGTCGTCGCCGCGGCGACCCGACTGATGATCGACGACCAGGTTGAGCACGCCATGGCCCATCAAGGACCAATTGCCGCTCATGAAGTGCAGGCCCTGATGCTCGGACGTGTCCGGCTGCCACGCAGTGCCAGAGCTCTCCCGCTCCATCGGATAGGGTCCGAGCGCGCCGGTCATCGCCATGCCGTGCTCAGCGTGTGCGCTCGGCATCGCCATCGTTTGATGGTCGATCTGCGAATGGTCCATCTGGCTATGGTCCATTTGCGAATGATCCATCGGCATTGTCGCCGCGGGGGCCTGCATCGGCTCGGCGCCCGGTGCAGGCTTAAGAGCCGTCGCAGCATTCCTAGGAGCAGACCGCTCAGGTTTCGGAGTGGCTTTCTTCTTCGTAGCCGCTGCCTTGGGCGTGGTCGTCGCTGCCGCCTTTTTCTTGGCGGGCGCCTTTGGCTTGGCCGGCATCTCCATGCCCGGCATGTGCATATGCTGGGC